>NZ_JASJXG010000027.1:0-64930 GCF_035018765.1 Variovorax sp. RTB1 | reverse complement strand
CCCTCAAAACCGGCTTCACCCATGAAAAGGTGGAGACCAACAACCTGCTGATGATCGTGCTGATCCTGGTAACCATCGCCATCGGCGGGCTGGTCGAGATCGTGCCGCTCTTCTTTCAGAAGTCGACGACGGAGCCGATCGTCGGGCTGAAGCCGTACACCGCGCTGCAACTCGCCGGCCGCGACATCTACCAGCGCGAGGGTTGCTACAACTGCCACTCGCAGATGATCCGACCCTTTCGCTCCGAGACGCTGCGCTACGGGCACTACTCTGTCGCAGGCGAGTTCGTCTACGACCATCCGTTTCAGTGGGGCAGCAAGCGCACCGGGCCCGACCTGCACCGCGTGGGCGGCAAGTACAGCGACGAGTGGCATCGCATTCATCTGAACAACCCGCGCGACCTGGTGCCGGAGTCGAACATGCCGGCCTATTCGTGGCTCGCAACCAACCAGGTCGATGCGGAGGCGATGCCTGCTCACATGCGCGCCTTGCGCCGTGTCGGCGTGCCCTACACCGACGCGGAAATCGCATCGGCCACCGCAGACACCCAGGGCAAGACGGAGCTCGAGGCAACCATCGCCTACCTCCAGTCACTGGGCCTCGCGCTCAAGTAAAGGAGCACACCATGGACATCACCACCCTGCGCGTTTTTGCGACCGTCGCCTGCTTCGTGCTCTTCATCGGCATCGTCGTGTGGACCTATTCGAGCCGCAACAAACGCCGCTTCGAAGAGGCCGCACAGCTGCCTTTCGAGCAGGACTGAAAGACACGCCATGAACGATTTCATCAGTAGCTTCTGGGCCAACTATGTCGCCGTCTCGGCCGTCGTCAGCATCGTGGCTTGCGGTCTGCTGCTGTGGGTCACGGCACGCGGGCGCATCGCGCCGACCGACGACAACACCACCGGCCACGTCTGGGACGAAGACCTGCGCGAGGCCAACAATCCGTTGCCGATGTGGTGGGTCGGGCTGTTCGTCATCACGATCATCTTTGCCTTCGTCTATCTGGCCTTTTTTCCGGGGCTGGGCAGCTTCAACGGCAAGCTCGGATGGAGTGCCGTTGGCCAGTACGAGGCCGAGGTTGCCCAGGCCGACAAGGATCTCGTTCCCGTTTATGCGGCATTCCAGACGATGCCGGTCGAGCGGATAGCCGGCGACCCCAAGGCGATGGCCATCGGCGAGCGGCTCTTCATGAACAACTGCTCGCAGTGCCACGGGTCCGATGCACGCGGCAGCAAGGGCTTCCCGAATCTGACGGACGTCGACTGGCTGCATGGCGGCACGCCGGACAAGATCATCGAAACCGTCACCAAAGGCCGCATCGGCGAGATGCCGCCCATGGCGGCCGCGGTCGGCACGCCGGACGACGTCAAGAACGTCGCGCAGTACGTGCTCAGCCTGTCGGGCCGCTCGACCGACTCGGTGCGCGCCGGGCTGGGCAAGTCGAAGTTCACCGCCTGTGCGGCCTGTCACGGCATCGGTGGCGTCGGCAACCAGGGCATCGGAGCACCGCGCCTGAACGACGAGATATGGCTGCACGGCTTCGGCGAGAACGCCATCGTCGCGATGATCAACGGCGGCAAACACAACGTCATGCCCGGCCAGGAAGGTCGCCTGACCGAAGCGCAGATCAAGGTGGTGGCCTCGTACGTGTGGGGGCTGTCGAACAAGGCCGTTGCATTGCCTGTCGTACTGCCATGACCGTACCTGCCCCAGCCCGCAAGATCATTCCGATCGTGCCCGTGGCGGAGGAGGCCGGCGGGCTCTATGAAGCGACCAAGAAGATCTATCCGCGCAGCGTGCGCGGCAAGTTCGCGCGCTGGCGCTGGGCGATGGTGTTCGTCACCCAGCTGTTTTTCTACGCCACGCCCTGGTTGCAGTGGGGCGACCGCCAGACCCTGCTGTTCGATCTGGTCGCGCGGCGCTTCTACGTCTTCGGGCTAGTGTTGTATCCGCAAGACCTGATCTACCTGTCGGGGCTGCTGGTGCTGTCGGCGCTGTCGTTGTTTTTGTTCACCGCGGTGGCCGGGCGGCTCTGGTGCGGGTACGCGTGCCCGCAGACGGTCTACACCGAGATGTTCATGTGGATCGAGCAACGGATCGAGGGCAGCCGCATCGCCCGCATGCGGCTCGACGGCGAATCGTTCTCGGCCGAGAAGCTGGTCAAGAAGTGGTTCAAGCATTTCATCTGGCTCGGCATCGCGATGTGGACGGGCTTTACCTTCGTCGGCTACTTCACGCCCATCCGCGAGCTGGGCATGGAGTTCCTGCAGACGCGCATGGGTTCGTGGGAAGTCTTCTGGGTCTTCTTCTACGGTCTGGCCACCTACGGTAACGCCGGCTTCATGCGCGAGCAGGTCTGCAAGTACATGTGCCCGTATGCACGCTTTCAGAGCGCGATGTTCGACAAGGACACGCTGATCGTCAGCTACGACTTGCCGCGTGGTGAACCGCGTGGCGTGCACGCCAGGGCACAGGACGCACGCACCCAGGGCCTGGGCGACTGCATCGATTGCGGCCTGTGCGTGCAGGTGTGCCCGACCGGTATCGACATCCGCGAGGGTCTGCAGTACGAGTGCATAGGCTGCGGCCTGTGCGTCGACGCCTGCAACACGGTGATGGACCGTATGGCGCAGCCGCACGGGTTGATCCGCTACGCCACGCAAAACGGGCTGGCCGGTGGCTGGAGCGCGGTGCAGGTGCTGCGGCGTGTTTTTCGCCCGCGCGTGCTGATCTATGGCGCCGTGCTGTTGGCCTTGGGCGTTGGCTTGCTCGCGAGCCTGGTGGTGCGCGTGCCGCTCAAGGTCGACGTGGTGCGCGACCGTACCTCGCTTGCACGTATCGCCGATGGCGGCAGGCTCGAGAACGTCTATCGGCTGCAGATCATGAACGCGACCGAGCGCTCTCAGCGTTACCGCATCGATGCCAGCGGACTGAAGGGTCTTGCCGTGGCGACGCCCAGCCAGGCGGTCGATGTCGGGCCGGCCGAGTCGCGCTGGGTGGCGGTGCGGCTGCAAGTGCCTGCAGAAGATGCACCACCCGGATCGCACACCGTTTTCTTCAACGTGCGGTCCGCCGACGGTGCGTCGCAGGTCTCTGAAAAGGCCGTGTTCCTCATTCCCCGATAACCGACTGGAGACTTGAAAATGAGCGCGCTTCCCCCTGCTTCCAAAGGTTCCGGACCGTGGTGGAAATTCCCGCTGGTCTGGCTCGTGCTGGGCCTGCCCGCCGTGGTGGTGGTCGGCAGCCTGACGTCGGCCTGGATCGCGATCAGCACGGCAGACCCGGTGGTCGAAGAAAACTACTACCAGAAGGGCCTGGAGATCAATCGGACGCTGGCGGGCAAGTCGGCTGGGCCGGTGGCCGACAAGGCGCTGGTGCCGGCCGAAAAGGGCCGCAACCACACCACGACGCCGGTGCAGGACATGCCGTCGCCGCCGCCGCGCTAGCGCCTCACACCGTCGGGTTGATCATCCTGCGCAAAGCATCGGCGTCGAGGATCCGAACATGCCGCATGTCGACTTCGACGATGCGGTCGTCCACGAACTTGGACAAGGTGCGGCTGACTGTCTCCAGCTTGAGCCCGAGGTAACTGCCGATTTCTTCGCGCGTCATGCGCAGCATCAGCTCGGACTTCGAGAAGCCGCGCGCATGCAGGCGTTCCACGAGGTTGAGCAGAAAGGCGGCCAACCGCTCGTCGGCACGCATGCTGCCCAGCAGCAGCATCACGCCGTGCTCGCGCACGATCTCGCGGCTCATGATCTGGTGCACATGGCGCTGCAGTGAAGTGACCTCGCGCGACAGCTCCTCGATGCGGTCGAACGGCATCACGCAGACCTCGGCGTCTTCGAGTGCCACCGCGTCGCAGGTGTGATGGTCGTTCACGATGCCATCGAGTCCGATGATCTCGCCGGCCATCTGGAAGCCCGTGACCTGATCGCGACCGTCTTCCGATGCCACCCGTGTCTTGAACACGCCAGTCCGAATCGCATAGAGCGAGGTGAACCGCTCGCCATTGCGAAAGAGGGTTTCGCGGCGCTTCACCTTGCGACGCGTCGCCACCAGGTCGTCGATGCGCGCAAGCTCTTCCGGGTTGAGGCCGACCGGCATGCACAGTTCGCGCAGGTTGCAGTTGGAGCATGCGACTTTGATGGTTTGAGGTGTCATGGCGGCTGTCTCTTTGCGACTGTCTCTTTGCGGCAGGTGGTGCGGTGAAATTTGCAGCGTGACAAAGCAAGCGAAAGCGCCGCGCTGCTCCGCTCGATTCTCCGTTCGGCTTTTGTGTCCGCGTTGATGCAGATCAAGTGGCGTTCGAATGATCGAACGCAAAGTCGCAGCACCATGAACCGCTGTCGCCGACCATCGCTGCTCACGCTCTTTCGGCGGCGCTATTGATCATGCAAACCGCACTGGCCGCATCCGCGCTGTTGATGGGACTGGCGGGTGGTCCGCATTGCGTGGCCATGTGCGGTGCGGCGTGCGCGGGTGTCGTGCGTGGGGTGGGAGTTCGACCCGGCCATGGCGTCATCGCGATCACGCCCGCTGCTTTGCCGATGGCGCCGTTGCTGCTCCAAGCTGGCCGGATGGCGGGCTATGCGGCAGCAGGCGCACTGGCCGCTGCCACCGTGCAAAGCCTGACATGGGCCAGCGTGAATGTCTCCGCGCTTCGCGGCCTTTGGATGCTGTTCCACGTGGTCGTGATGGCCTGGGGCGCGGTGCTGGCCGTGACCGGGCGTCAGCCGCTGTGGTCGCAACGGGTCGGCCGTCTCCTCGCAGAGCGATTGCGCGCCTTGACGGGCTCTGCCGCCAGCGTGTTCGCGACCGGTCTTGCATGGGTCGCCATGCCGTGCGGCCTGCTGTATTCCGCGCTCATGCTGGCGAGCCTGGCCAACGGTCCGCTGCAGGGCGCTTTCATCATGGTGCTGTTCGCGGCCGGCAGCGGTGCGTCGTTGCTCGTCGCGCCCTGGCTGTGGCACCGCTTTGCCATCGGCTTGGGCGCATGGCGCCAGCAATGGGGAACCCGGCTCGCCGGCGTCGCCTTGCTGGTCATCTCCGTGCAGGCGGTCTGGATCGATCTTGCCCACCAGATCGATGTGTGGTGCCGCTGAAATACGTGGTGTCTCTTTCGTACCTCGACAACTCAGGAATTTGCAATGACAACCCCTAAATCGATTCTGGTTCACCTCGACAGTTCAGCCCGCACCGCCACGCGCGTCGAGCTTGCACGCAAGCTGGCAGAGACCTTTGGCGCCCAGGTGACCGGCATGCCGTGCACGCTCTCTGCGCTGGTGCGCTACCCCTCCGCCCTCGAAGGTGCGGCCGAAGCCATGGCAATCATGCTGGCGCTCGACAAGCAGTCGCGCGACAAGGCGTACGCCACCTTCATGGCTGCCGGTGGCGACTCGCCGCATATGCATTGGGCCGAGCCGATGAGCGATGCGCCCTGGGGCTTCGGCCGCCGCGCGCTCTATGCCGACCTTTTGATACTCGGTCAGCGCGATGGTGACAACGCTTACGACGGCGAGCTGCCTGCCGAGTTCGTGTCCACCGTGCTGGTCGAAAGCGGCCGGCCCGCGCTGGTGTTGCCTTACATCACGACAGGGCCGGTCGGCCCGGTCGGGCGCACGGTGCTGGTGGCATGGAAAGAGACTCGCGAAGCTGCCCGTGCGGTGTCCGCTGCGTTGCCCTGGCTGCGCGGCGCGGCGCGCGTGCACGCGGTCTGCTACGGCGACGAGGCAGAGTCGCAACTGCGCTCGCTGCAGGACTATCTGAATTCGCATGGCGTGACCGCGACGATGCAGGCCGGCGTGCAAGGTGAAGGCGACGCCGGTGCGCAGCTGCTGTCGCTGGCCGCGGATGTCGGTGCCGATCTGCTGGTGATGGGCTGCTACGGACACAGCCGCGCACGCGAGTGGGTGCTCGGTGGCGTCACGCGGACGATCCTGCAATCCATGACGTTGCCTGTGCTCATGTCGCATTGAGGGGTTGAGCCAGAGCAGCGTCAACGCACATGAGGCTTCTTGACATTTGCTCGGCCAAGGTCGCCGAGCCTTGATCTGCATCAAGCCCTGCAACGCGGCACGCAGCAGACTGCGATGAGCGCATGCCGGCAACCACGGTTCGCCGCGAGCATCCGCTTTTCAGCCATTGATCGAGGAACCCTCCGGATGACGCCCGAACGCAATTCGATCCAGACCCACGGAGAGTCCCGCGCCCGATACCTCGGCGACCTGGCGACTCACCTTCAGCGCATCCGCGAGCAGGAGCGCGCGCTGCTCGCCCGCGAACTGCACGACGAACTGGGTGCCATCCTGACAGCAGCCAAGCTCGACGTGGCTTGCCTTAAGTCGCGTCTCGACCATGCGTCGCCCGAGATCGATCGGCGCCTTCAGCATCTGGCTGAAATGCTCGGTCGCGGTATCGCATTGAAGAGCCGGGTGGTCGAGGGACTGTGTCCGTCGTCGCTGGCCAACCTGGGCCTGGCGTCGTCGTTGACCATCCTGTGTCGGGACTTCAGCCTGAGTTCGACGATTGCGGTGACGACTGCGATCGAAGAGGCCCGCGGCGACGATGCGAGTGAGCTGGCCATCTATCGTCTGGTGCAGGAGTGCCTGACCAACATCGGAAAGTACGCCTGCGCCAGTACGGTTTCGGTCACCCTGGTCGATGCGGGAAAGAACATCCTGGTCGAGGTGCTGGACAACGGCATCGGGTTCGACATCGAACAGGTGGCTTCGTCCCGCTTCGGCCTGGCCGGAATGCGCCACCGGGTTCAGGCCTGCGGCGGCCGCCTCACGGTCACGTCGGCTCAGGGGCAAGGTACGCACGTCATGGCGATGTTGCCGAAGGTGGTGGTCGAGAGCGCCAAAGTGATCGCATGACTCCGGCTCTGGCATCCCTTACGCGACGGCGCTTTGCGACCGTGGGCGCTGTGCTCCTGAACGCCTGCTCCTTCGACGGCCGTGAGGCGAGCTATGCCGATGCGGTGCGAAGCACATGGCACCGGGATACGACCGAGGCGACCAGTGGCCGGCCGCTCTTCGAAGAACTGGTCCGCTGTGCCACGTTGGCACCGTCGAGCCACAACTCGCAATGCTGGAAGTTCGCGATACAGCCGCAGTCCATCTCGATTCTTCCGGATCTCTCGCGCAGATGCCCGGCCGTCGATCCCGACGATCACCATCTGTTCGTCTCGCTCGGCTGTGCCGCGGAGAACCTGGTGCAGGCGGCGTCGGCGCATGGCCTGCAAGCCGATGTCGTCTTCGATGCAGGCATGGAGGGCGACGCGCTGCGCGTTCGGCTCGAGCCGACCCGGGCGATCCGGTCCGACCTCTATGCGGCGATCTTCGACAGGCAGTGCACGCGCGCCGACTACGACGGCCGGCCGCTGACGGTCGACGAACTTGGATTGCTGGAACGCGCGGGCACACGCAACGGCGTTCAGATGGTGATCCTCAGCGACAAAGCCGCGACAGAAAAAATGTTGGCGTACATCGTGGACGCCAACACGCGGCAGATCGACGACCCCGCTTTCGTCGCTGAACTCAAGCAATGGCTTCGCTTCGGCGACACGGAAGCCGTCCGGTCCGGCGACGGACTGTTCTCCGGTGCGTCCGGCAATCCGACGGTGCCGCGATGGCTCGGCGAAATGCTCTTTGCCCGCTTCTTCACGCCTGCGCGCGAGAACGACAAGTACGCGAGCCAGGTGCGCAGTTCCGCCGGCATCGCCGTCTTCGTCTCCGAGAAGAACGACAAGAGGCACTGGATCGAAGCAGGGCGCTGCTACGAGCGATTTGCGTTGCAGGCGACCGCCCTGGGGATTCGCAATGCGATGCTGAATCAGCCGGTCGAGGTCGCGAGCGTGCGGCCCGGGCTCGCGCGTGCCTTTGGATGGGGCGACCGGCGGCCCGACCTCGTCGTGCGCTTCGGTCGCGGACCCGCGATGCCTCGGTCCTTGCGGCGCCCGCTCGAAGCGGTGTTGGCATGACCACCGCAGTCGAGGCGCAAGCGATCGCGGCAGCGATTGCGCCCACCGTCGCGCCAGGCAGCGATGTCGTCAAGCGCGCCGGGCTGGTCGCCGCCTTCATCGCGCTCGTTGCGATCGTCTTGCTGCCAGCCGCGACGGGCCTCCCTGCCGCGGGGCAGATGATGCTGGGCATCCTCGCCTTCGCGGTGATCGTCTGGATGACCGAGGCGCTCGACTACGCGGTGAGCGCGGTCGTCATCGGCGCGCTGATGGTGTTCTTGCTGGCCTTCACGCCGGATGCGGCCAAGCCCGTGACGGCGGCCACGGCGGCAATGGGCACGGGCGCGGCACTCAATCTCGCTTTGTCCGGCTTCTCGAACAGCGCGGTGGCACTGGTCGCTGCAGCCTGCTTCATCGCCGCGGCCATGACGGCCACGGGGCTCGATCGGCGCATCGCGCTGGTGGTGTTGTCGCGGGTGGATGCACGCACCAATCACATCGTCATCGGCGCGATGGGTGTGGGCTTTTTACTGTCTTTCATCGTGCCCAGCACCACTGCACGCGTCGCATGTCTGGTGCCGATCATGATGGACTTCATCCTGGCCTTCAAGGTCGAGAAGCGAAGCCGCTTCGCCGGCCTGCTGGTCATTACCGCTGCGCAGACGGCGAGCATCTGGAACATCGGCATCAAGACGGCGGCCGCGCAGAACATGGTGGCCGCCGGCTTTATCCAGAAGCAGTTTCAGACCACCATCAGCTGGACCGAATGGTTCGTTGCCGGTGCACCGTTTTCGGCGCTGCTGACCATTGCGCTCTACTTCATCATGACGCGGATGATGCGGCCGGAGATGTCGGAGATCGCCGGCGGCAAGGAGACGATTCGCCGGCAGCTCGAAGCCATCGGCAAGATGACTGCGAACGAGTGGAAGCTGCTGGCCATCGTGCTGACGCTCCTCGGGTTCTGGGCGTCTGAAAAAGCGCTGCACGACTTCGATACCGCTTCCACCACCATCGCCGCCATCGCATTGATGCTGCTGCCGCGCGTGGGCGTGATGAACTGGAAGACCTCGCAGAAGGGCTTCCCGTGGGGCACCGTGGTGCTCTTCGCCATCGGCATCAGCGTGGGAACGGCACTGCTGCAAACGCGCGCCGCCGGCTGGCTCGCCAACCTGATCGTGCAGCACCTCGGCTTGCAGAGCGCCAGTGCCTTCGCCATCCTGATGCTGTTGTCGTTGTTCCTCATCGTCATCCATCTCGGCTTTGCGAGCGCCACGGCGCTGGCGTCCACCATGATCCCGATCGTGATCAGCGTGCTGGGCGCGGTGCAGACGCCAGGCATCAACGTCATCGGCATGACGATGCTGCTGCAGTTCGTCGTGAGCTTTGGCTTCATCCTGCCGGTGAACGCACCGCAGAACATGATCGCCTACGGCACGGATACCTTCGAGGCACGCGACTTCATTCGCACCGGGTTGATGGTCACTCTGGCTGCTGCGGTGCTGCTGGTGATTTTCTCGCTCACCTACTGGCCTTGGATGGGGTACATGACGCTGTCGAGCCCGCAATGAGTGCGCCAAAAGCCCTTGGTCTTGGCGATCCGTCGGTACTGGCAATCGGGCAAGTGCTGCAGGCGCTCGGCGCCGACGCGACGCACGGGCTGAGCTCGCAAGAGGCGGAACGGCGGCTCGCCGAGCACGGCCCGAATGAGCTGCGCGGCGTGCCGCCCGTGGCGACATGGCGTCGCATGCTGGCGCAGTTTCAAGACCCGCTGGTCTACCTGTTGCTCGCCGCCATCGCCATCGCTCTGGGCGCCTGGGCCATCGAAGGTTTCGAAGGCTGGCCGCTGGACGCGCTGGTGATAGCGGCGGTCGTGCTGGTCAACGGCTTGCTGGGCTATGCGCAGCAGGCCAGGGCGGCCGATGCGGTGGCGGCGCTGGCGCGGATGACCGCCGTGACATCGGCCGTCGTGCGTGACGGCCAGACCCTGCGCGTGCCCAGTGCCGAGCTGGTTCCCGGTGACCTGTTGGCGCTGGGTGAGGGCGATGCCGTGGGCGCGGACGCCCGTCTGTTGCAGGCGGCGTCGCTGCGGGTGCTGGAGGCGTCGCTGACCGGCGAGAGCGAAGCCGTGCTGAAAGGCGTGGCGCAGCTGGCTGGCACATCGGCGCTCGGCGATCGGCTCGACATGGTTTTCAAGGGCACGGCTGTCGCCCAGGGCACCGGCCATGCAATCGTCACCGCCACCGGCATGCAGACCGAGATGGGCGCCATCGCCGAGATGCTCGAAGCGACCGTCGAGGCCCCGACGCCGTTGAGCGTCGAGGTGGCGCGCATCGGACGCATGCTGGGCATCGCGGTTGTGCTCATCGCCGCGGTCGTGGTGACGACGATCTTGTCGATCTCCGAGATCCGCAGCGCCGCCGATGTCATCGCCGTGCTGCTGCTCGGCGTATCGCTCGCGGTAGCGGCGGTGCCTGAAGGTTTGCCTGCGATTTTGTCGGTGGTGCTGGCGATGGGCGTGCAGCGCATGGCCCGGCAAAACGCCATCGTCAAGAACTTGTCGTCGGTCGAAACGCTGGGCGCCGCATCGGTCATCTGCACCGACAAGACCGGCACGCTCACCCGGGCGGAAATGACGATCGAGCGCGTGATGACCGCGTCCGGCAGCGCCCGCATCACCGGCGAGGGCTATGCGCCGCTGGGTCGCGTCGAGCACGAGGGCGCTGCGGTAACGGCCGGCCCGTTGCGTGACGAGCTCACCGTGGTGCTTTCTGGCGGCAGTCTTGCCGGCGACGCACGGCTGCATCAGGATGCCGGCGGCACCTGGTCGATTCATGGCGACCCCACCGAAGCGGCGTTCCTGGTGGCCGAACGCAAGATGGGGCTGACGGAGCTGCGGCGACAGCGCTTTGCGCGCATCGGCGAAATTCCGTTCACTTCCGAGCGCAAGATGATGTCGACCATCGAGCGCGACCACGCGCACGATGACCAGATCGTGGTGATCACCAAGGGCGCACCGGACGTGTTGCTCGGCCATTGCAGCCGGGCGCGAGTGGGCATGGAAGTGGTCGCGCTCGACGAGGCACTTCGCGCCGGCATCCTGGCCGACGTCGAATCGCTTTCCGACGCCGCCTTGCGCACGCTGGCGGTGGCTTACCGTCCGCTGACCGCGCAGGAAGATCCTTCGGCAACGCAGTCGCATGAACGGCTGGAGCGCGACCTCATCTACGTCGGCACGGTGGGCATCATCGATCCACCGCGCGCCGGGGCGGCAGAGGCGATCGGGCAGGCACTGCGCGCGGGCATCCGCGTGATCATGATCACCGGCGACCATCCGCGCACTGCCAGCCGGATCGCGGCGGACCTCGGCATCGTTGGGCCTGGTGCGACCGCACTCACCGGTCTCGAATTGGACGCGCTGGACGATGCCGCCTTCGCTGCAGCGTTGCGCCGCACATCGGTCTTCGCACGCGTGGCGCCGGCCCACAAACTGCGCATCGTCGCCGCGCTGCAAGCCGATGGCAGCGTCGTCGCCATGACCGGAGACGGCGTCAACGACGCGCCCGCACTGAAGGCGGCGGATATCGGCATCGCCATGGGCGTGACCGGCACCGAGGTCACCAAAGAGGCCGCGCGGATGATCCTGGTCGACGACAACTTCGCGACCATCGTCGCGGCGGTGCGCGAAGGGCGCGGCATCTTCGACAGCATCCGCAAGGCATTGCGCTACCTGCTCTCGTCCAACATGGGCGAGGTGCTCACCGTGTTTCTGGGCGTGGTCGGTGCCGGCATGCTGGGGTTGGTTGGAAGTGGCGGCGGTGGTGCTGGTGACGGCGGCACGGTCGTGTTGCCGTTGCTGGCCACGCAGATTCTCTGGATCAACCTCATCACCGACTCGGGTCCCGCGCTGGCGATGGGCGTCGACCCGCCGACCGACGACGTCATGGCTCGCAAGCCGCGTGGCCGCGCGGAGCGCGTGATCGATGCGCGGATGTGGTCGGGCGTGGTCCAGATCGGCCTGGTGATGGCGCTGACCACCCTGCTGACCATCGACCTTTTCCTGCCCGGTGGCATGGTCGAAGGAAGCGATGACCTCGCGACCACCCGCACCGCCGGCTTCACCGTGCTCGTGCTGGCGCAGCTCTTCAACTGCTTCAACGCACGCTCCGACAGCAAGAGCGCCTTCTCGCATCTCTTCGTGAATCGCTGGCTGTGGGGCGCAGTCGCGCTGTCTGCCTTGTTGCAGGTGGCGGTGGTCCACCTCGGCTTTCTCAACCTGGCCTTCGGCACCGCGCCGCTCTCCTTCGACGAGTGGCTCGTGTGCATCGCGATGGCGAGCGCAGTGCTCTGGTACAGCGAGCTTCGCAAGCTGGTGGTTCGTTTCTTGGGGCGCTTCGTGCGCCGTCCGCTGCGTGCATCGATCGACGCCTCTCAACCTGTTCAACGCTGAAAGAAGACAATGAAAATTCTCGTCGCCATCGATGGCTCCAAGCACGCGCTGCGTGCAGTGAAGTACGCCGCCAAACTGGTGGGCCTCCTGAAGGCCCACAGCGTCGTGACGCTGGTCAGCGTGCATGACGACACCGGGCTGCGCCATGCCAAAGCACTGGTCGGCAGCGAGCAGGTTGCCGACTACCTGCGTGAACTGAGTGATACCGAGTTGAAGCCCGCGAGAAGTTTGCTCGACAAGGCCGGCATCAGGCACGACGCGGTGATTCGCACGGGCTCGGTGGCGCAGGAGATCGTCGATTGCGCGAACTCCGGCAAGTTCGATCTGCTCGTGCTGGGCGCCAAGGGGCGAGGCGCCTTCGTCGACCTGCTGGTCGGCTCGGTGGCGCAGCGTGTGATGTCGCTGGCAAAGCAGCCAGTCGTCCTCGTGAAGTAGCAGCGTTGCGCGCCCCGCGCGTGACGCGCAACCGCTGGCAACGGCTGCTGGCATCGGCTCATGCCACGTCTGAAATTCGCATCACGACGCGGCCCTGGATTTCACCTGCACGCATCCGGTCCATCACCTGGTTGACGCGCTCCAGCCTGTCTTCGGTGAACACCGTATGCACCTTGCCTTCGCCTGCGAACGCCAGCGCTTCCTGCAAGTCTTTGCGGGTGCCGACGATCGAGCCGCGCACCGTCTTGGCATTGAGCACGACGTCGAAGATCGGCAAGGCGAAGTCGCCCGGCGGCAGGCCGACGAGGGCCATCGTTCCGCGCTTGTGCAGCATGCCGAGGGCTTGCGAGAAGGCACTGCGGGACACGGCAGTGACCAGTACGCCATGCACGCCGCGCAAAGCCGTCTGCAGTTCCTTGACCGGGTCTTGCAGCGCAGCGTTGATCACCATGTCGGCGCCCAATTTCTTGGCGAGCTGGAGCTGGCCTTCGTGGATGTCGACGGCCACCACATGAAATCCCATGGCCTTGGCGTACTGCACCGCAAGATGGCCGAGCCCGCCCACGCCGGAGATGGCGACCCAGTCGCCCGGCTTGCATTCGAGAACCTTCAGGCCCTTGTAGACGGTGACGCCGGCGCAGAGCACCGGCGCAATTTCGCTGAAGCCCACATTGGCCGGCAACTGCCCGATGTAGCCGGGGTCGGCCAGCACGTATTCGGCATAGGCGCCGTTGACGGTGTAGCCCGTCATCTGCTGTCCGTCGCAAAGGGTCTCCCATCCGGTGATGCAGTGCTCGCAATGTCCGCAGGCGGTGTGCAGCCACGGCACGCCGACGCGGTCGCCTTCCTTGATTCCTTTGACGCCCGCACCCAGGGCCGCCACGAAGCCGACACCCTCATGGCCCGGAATGAAGGGTAGGGTGGGCTTGACCGGCCAGTCGCCATCGGCGGCATGCAGGTCGGTGTGGCACACACCCGATGCCACTACTTTCACCAGCACCTGGCCCGTCGTGACCTCGGGAATGGCGACTTCCTCGATGCACAGGGGCTTGCCGAACTCGCGGACGACAGCGGCTTTCATGGTTTGCATGGGTGGCTTTCAGAACGAATGGGTACGAAGCCTTCACTTTAAAAAGCGGCTTGGCGAGCGGTGTTGCGCTGGATCAAAAAAGCACGCCATCGCCGCGGCCATTGATGCGCATCAACGCCGTGAGACGGTGGGTGCATCACAGTGGCTGATGCGCCACTCCGCGACCCTGTCGAATGTTCCGGCCGACTGCGCTTCACGCGAGGTCGAACTCAAGCTCCTGTTGTCGCCCTCGGACGTCGACACGTTCCGGACGGCCGTGACCACCCGATTGGCGCCGCATAAGCCGCTGCCCGGCGTCTCCCGCCTTCACACCACCTACTTCGACACGCCCGACCTGTTCCTGCGCCGACAAGGGCTGGAACTGCGCGTCAGAAAGCAGGGCGGGCGGTGGACCGAAACCGTCAAGACGATCGAATCGTCCGGCCGTGGTTTCGGACTGCACGACCGCGGCGAATGGGAGGCCCACATCGACAGCGCGGAGCCCGATCTCGCGGCGTTGCGCATGCGGATCGAGCCGGATGCGAGGCCGGCTCTGATCCTGGCGGAACCGGGTCTGGCGCAGCGGCTGGTGCCGGTGTTCGATGTCGTCGTGCGCCGCTCGCTCTGGCAGTTGTCTCCGCCGGAAGGCACTCGCATCGAACTGACGCTCGACGAGGGCGAGCTGCGCTGCGGCGCTGCGCGCGAGCCGATTTGCGAGGTCGAGTTCGAGCTGAAGGCGGGCGCGCCCGCGGCGCTGTTCGACGCGGCCCTGCTGCTGCAGGACGACGTGCCCTTGCGCATCGGTCGTCTTGGCAAGGCAGACCGGGGATATGCGCTGCTGGCGGGTCGGACCCATGCGCCGCGTGCAACGACGACGACGGCGACGGTTGCCGCCGCACAGCCGGTGCTGTTCGCGCGCGGCGTGACCGTCGAACAGGGCTTTCAGGCCATCATCGAAAATTGCTCCGCGCACGCTTTCGGCAACGAGGCGGGCGTCATGCGAGGGACCGACCCCGAGAGCGTGCACCAGATGCGCGTGGGCATTCGGCGACTGCGTTCCGCGTTGCGCCTCTTCTCCACCATCATCCCCACGCCGGCGTTGCTCGGTGCCGAGCTGCGATGGCTTTCGGCGGCGCTGGGCGCGGCACGCGACGCCGAGGTACTCGCGGGCGAGACCCTGCCGGCACTGACCGCCGATTCGGACTTGGACTCGGATTCCGATTCCGATCGCACTGCCGCAGTGCAATGGACCTCTCTTTTGCAGACGGCTTCGCTTTCTGCCGACACGTATCGCAGCCGCGCCGCCCACGCACTCGCATCGCCTCGCTATGCGCGTCTGACGTTGGGGTTGGCTGCGTGGCTCGGATGCGAGTCCTGGCAGTCGTCGTCGGGCAAGCGTGCGCGCAAGGCATTGCAGCAACCGTTGCACGCGCTGGCACGGGGCGCCGTCATGCGGCTTCATCGCAAGCTGCGAGACACCGGCAAGCGCTTGGCGCGCGCCACGCCCGAGCAGCGCCACCGGGTGCGCATTGCGGCCAAGCGCCTGCGCTACGCCATCGATTCTTTTCAGTCGCTGTATCCAAGCAAAGCGACGCATCGCTATGTCAGGCGCCTAGGCAAGTTGCAGGACGCGCTCGGCCAACTCAACGATGCGCAAGTGGCCGGGCGACTGCTGCATGACTTCGTGCAAAAGGAGCGTGACCTCGAGCACTCCATGCAATCGGTGGTGAGGCAACTCGATCGCCGCAGCGATCTTGCGGAGCCTGAACTGCTGCGGTGCTGGAAGGCATTCAGGCGGGCTGAACTGCCGTAGCGCGGTTCCTGATGCGCTAGTAGAAGATTAGCGAGATGAGCCGCATGATCATGCGGTCGGTGGCGGCTCGGCGAGCCGTGCGGCGCCGCGCTGCGGAAGAAGTCGGTTCGGGCTACGTCTTGTGCCGTGCGGCTTCGACCGTTCGCTCGACGGCTTCCTTGGCCGAGCGTGCAGCGGCGCCCGTTGCGGTTACTGCCGTGTTCAGTGCGTCGCGTGTGGCTTGCGCTGCTTTTTCTGCTTCTTCTTTGCTGGTTTGCGTCGCGCGCTGCAGCGAGTCCTCGGCCTTGGCCAGCGCCTCCCTGGTGGCGGCGGTAGCCTTTTTGCTTTCCGCCTCCGTGGCCCGAGCGGCCTCCCGGGTTCCTTCTAGCGCCCGGCCTGACGAAGCGGAGGCCTTGGCCTCGAGACGAGTGGCGGCTTCGGCTGCCTTTTGCGCTGCGCGACGGACCCCTTCGGCAATCGACCTGGACACCTTGCCCGTTGTTGCCTGGCCCTGGCGTGCGGCGAGTCGCGCCGCATTGGCGGCTTCACGCGCTGCGCTTTCCGCTTCGTGCGCTGCCTTGATGGCTGCGCTTTTGACGCTCGACGCCACGCCCGGCGGGGCGCTCGACTGGCTCGGTGCCGCAGCATCGGCGGCCATCGCGGGCGTGCTGAGCAACATCACGATGGCGGCGGCGACAGCCGCAGCAGCGACTGCGGCGGCAGTGAGCGCGATGAGTCTCGGAAGTCGTGGGGTCGGTTTCATGGCGGTGTCCTTGTTCGGTGCGGCAATTCTTCGGCTGGCGCGTCCGGCGGGGCTTGCGCCAGATCAAGGCGGGACGCTGCGGCACGTGATGAACTGAAGCATCACTGCACTCTGCGAGACAACACATTGCGATCCCCAAGCCCGACGGAGCACCTGAACCTCATGAGCGGTGGGCCGCTCGCCGCGCCAGCACCGGCACCCCCCGTCGGGTTGAAAGAGGCCGAAGCACAACGCCGACTGGTGCGTGACGGCGCGAACGAGTTGCCGGTTTCCCGCCCACGCAGCATGTTGCGGCTGGCGCGCGAGGTGGTGTTCGAGCCGATGTTCCTGTTGCTGGTGGCGTGCGGCGCCCTCTACCTGGCCCTGGGCGACCTGCAGGAGGCGCTGATGCTGCTGGGCTTCGTCTTCGTCGTGATGGCCATCAGCTTCGTCCAGCAGCGGCGCAGCGAACGCTCGCTCGATGCCTTGCGCGACCTGTCGAGTCCTCAGGCTCGCGTCGTCCGCGATGGAAAGGAGCGCACCGTCGCAGCCCGCGATCTGGTGGTGAGCGACATCGTGATGCTGGCCGAGGGCGATCGCGTGCCGGCCGATCTGTTGCTCATCGTTTGCGCCAATCTTGCGGTCGACGAGTCCTTGCTGACCGGGGAGTCGGTGCCTGTCGCCAAGCAGGCGGCGTCGCTCGCAGGTGCGGTGTTTGCCGGTACCCTGGTCACGCGCGGCACGGCGCAAGGCCGGGTCACTGCCACGGGCGTGCACAGCGCGCTGGGCCGCATCGGCCAGTCGCTTGCTGCGATCAAGACCGAGGCCACCCCGATCCAGCAGGAGACGCGGCGTGTGGTCACGCGCGTTGCCATCGTCGGCCTGGTGTTGGCGGCTGCACTGGCCATTGTTTTCGGCTTGCTGCGTGGCGACTGGTTGCAAGGGCTGCTCGCCGGCCTGACGCTGGCAATAGCGTTGTTGCCGGAAGAGCTGCCGATGGTGCTGACGCTGTTTCTGGGCCTCGGTGCATGGCGCCTTTCCCGCGAGAAGGTGTTGGCCCGCAGCATCCCCGCGGTCGAACTGCTCGGCGCCACGACCGTGCTGTGCGTGGACAAGACCGGCACGCTGACGGCCAACCGCATGACGGTCAGGCGCCTGTGGTCCGAAGCGGCGGTGCACGACATGGGGCGCGACACGGTACGCGACAGCGCGAAGGCGGATGCCACGCCGCTGCAGGAGGAACTCCATGGGGTGCTGGAGTACGCGGTGCTTGCCAGCCACCGTCGCGCTTTCGATCCGATGGAATCGGCCATCGGCGAGGCCGGTCAACACCTGCTGGCGCACACCGAGCACCTGCACACCAACTGGACCTTGATCGACGACTACCCCCTGTCGCCCGAGATGCTGGCGATGTCGCGGGTCTGGCAATCGCCGGATCTGCGGGCGCTCCTCATCGCGGCGAAGGGCGCCCCCGAGGCCATCGTCGATCTATGCCATCTGGACGCCCGTCGCAGTGCCTCGGTCGCCGAGCAGGTCGTTGCGATGGCGGCAGACGGATTGCGCGTGCTGGGCGTGGCCCAGGCGACCTTCGCTGCCGGTGCGCTGCCCGGTCTGCAGCACGACTTCGACTTCCAGTTTCTCGGGCTGGTCGGGCTCGAAGACCCGGTGCGCCCGGACGTGCCGCAGGCCATCGCCGAATGCCGGGCCGCCGGCATCCGCGTGGTGATGATGACCGGCGACCATCCGGCCACGGCGCTGTCGGTGGCCAAGCAGGCAGGCCTGGGCTCCGATGCACCGGTCATCACCGGCACCGAGCTTTCCATGCTGAGCGATGCCGAACTCGATGCGCGACTGGCCGAGACGCACATCTTCTGTCGCGTGCAGCCCGAGCAGAAGCTGCGGCTCGTGCGCGCCTTTCGTGCGCGCGGCGACGTGGTCGCGATGACCGGCGACGGTGTCAACGACGCGCCTGCGCTCAAGGCGGCCGACATCGGCGTGGCAATGGGTGCGCGCGGCACCGAGGTGGCGCGCCAGGCTGCGGCGCTGGTCTTGCTGAACGACGACTTCGCATCGCTCGTGACCGCGGTTCGCTACGGTCGGCGCGTGTTCGCCAACCTGCGCAAGGCCATCGTCTTCGTGGTGGCGGTGCACGTGCCGATCATCGGCCTGTCGATCCTTCCGGTGCTGTTCGGCTGGCCTATGTTGCTGATGCCGGTGCACATCGTGTTCTTGCAACTGATCATCGACCCGGCCTGCTCGATCGTGTTCGAGGCCGAGCCGCTGGAGCCGGATGCGATGACCGTGCCGCCGCGCCGGCCCGACCAGCGCCTGTTCGACAGCGTGGTGCTGATGCGTGGTTTGTGGCAGGGCCTGGGCTTGCTGCTTCTGCTGCTGGCAACCTATGCCGGGGCCCGGCTCATGGCGCCATCGGATGCGGGCCGGGACGACATGGCGCGGGCGCTCACCTTCGTCGTGCTGGTGCTGGCCAATCTCGCGTTGATCCACACCAACCGATCGTGGAGCAGCACTGTCTGGTGGGGCCGTGCGGTGACGGGAGGTCAGTTCGGCTGGATCGTTCTGGCAACGCTGGCCATGTTGGGGGTGGTGCTGAGCGTGCCCGTGGTCGGTCGGCTGTTCGCCTTCACGATGCCGACGCCATTCATGCTGCTGTGTGGACTGGGCGTGGCGGCCTTGAGCCTGCTTTGGTTCGAAGGCGTGAAATGGGGCATCCGTGTGCGGAGCCGCCAAGTCGACTGATCGATCGGCTCAGAGACTTTGTTCTGCAGCGGTCTGGCATGCAGCGCAGCGCACGGCGGTCGGCATCGCCGTCAAACGCTGCAGCGCGATGTCGCAGCCGCAGTCGATGCACTTCCCGTAACGGCCTTCGGCGATCAGTTTTTCGGCGAACTCGATCTCGGCCAGCCGGGTCTGGTCGATCTCGATCTCTTCGACCCGAACGTTTTGCGCCTGCAGCGTTTCGGCGTCGTCGCTGAAGTTGTGAACCTCGCTTGCGCCAGCCTGCCGTGCCGTCCTGAGGTCGTCGTTGGCAAGACGTATTTCGGCTTGTGCGCTTTGTTTCATCGCATGAAGTTGCCGCGAGAGAGCCTGAATGTCCTGGGCAGTGAGTTGGGTCATGAAGCGAATCCTTGAGGGAAGGGAAGGGAAGCGAAGGGAAGGGAAGGGCCGACGGGGTCTGCGCGACCCAGAAAGCATTCACTCTAGAAGCCTGTCGTGAAGGAGGTGTTGCGCTGGATCAAGGCGCAGCATCCGCACCTGACTGAAGATGGGCTTTCTATGCGCGTGCTGATCATCAACGGACATCCCGACCCGAAGGCTTCGCACCTTTGCGACGCGCTGGCCGATGCCTATGCCGACGGTGCGCGTGCCGCAGGTCACGAGGTCGCGCGCATCGATGTGCGTGCGCTCGAATTCCCGCTGCTGCGAAGCCGGCACGAATGGGAGTCGGAGCCACTGCCGCCCTCGCTGCAGGCGGCGCAAAACGCCATCGGGCATGCACAGCATCTCATGGTCGTTTTTCCGCTGTGGCTCGGCGACATGCCGGCGCTCTTCAAGGGATTTCTGGAACAGGTGATGCGTCCCGGTTTCGCGGTCCCCAAAGCGGAGAGCTTCAAGTCGAAGCCGCTGGCGGGCCGCACCGCGCGCATTGTGGTCACCATGGGCATGCCGGCGTTTCTCTATCGCCTGTACTACCGGGCTCACAGCCTGCGGCTCCTCAGGCGCAATGTCTTCGGGCTCGTCGGCATCAAGACCGTGGGCGATGCCGTGGTCGGTTCGGTCGAGACCTTGACCGAGTCGCAGCGCGCACGTTGGCTTGCTCGCATGCACCGCTGGGGGCGTCGACTGGGTTGATGCAGGTCAAGCTCGCGGGGCGACTCTGCGTCCGGCAGCGGCGCCCGCGCCAAGGTAGACCGGTACACCGGCTGATCGACGCCTCAGCGTGACGGGTGATCGAGCAGGTCTCTCGCCAGTCGCGCCTTGCGGGCTTCGACCCACCAGCCAGGCGTCGCGCCCGTCAGCGTTTCGGTCACCGAGGTGAATGGGTGGAAGTCTTGCAGAAAGGTCGCCACGAGGTGACCGTCCCGCAGATCCACTTCCGCCGATGCGCCCAGCCAGTTCTGGGTCAACGGATGGATAGCGCGTGGGTTGTGAACCAGCAATGTGCCTTCGTTCCAGCACTCGTGCTCGGCGCCGCGCGAACCGACTTCGTAGGCAAAGCAGGTGGCGCTGCCGGCAGCTCGATGGTGCGGGCGGCAGCGGCCGTGACGCAGGATTCGCACGGCGTCGCTGTGGTGCGCGCCTTCCTGGCCCATGCGGTTGAATTTGGAAACCATGGCGCCGTCGCTGCACAGCAAGACGGCGGCGATGTTCTCGGCGCCGGGTTGTGCAAAGAAGCCGGCTGGGAACATGCAGTCGATTTCTCTGGACTGTGCGGCGGACCCATGAATCTCCAAGTGGCTCTCGAAGTCGACATAGTCGTGATGCCGCGAACCGAACAGGAAGTGAAGCAATGCCATGGGCAGCTTGTTGCCCGAGGCTTCGCCCCTGTGCAGATCGTGGATTGCAATGACCAGCGGCTTGTCGGCAACACTTGGCGAGCGCCATGGCGCCTGCAGCAGTTTGCGAATGAGGGCGCCACCTGACCCGATGGAAACGTCGTGCGGGATGCGTGTCGAAAGGACTCGGCGACGACTGCCTGCGTCGAGTGCGGTGGTCGCTTCCACAGCGGCAACGAGGCCGTCACGGCGCAGCAAGAAGTTAGGGCTGTGACGGCTCGCGTCGACGGTGTGGCCGGCGTCGCGAAACATGGCGAGCAGGTAGATGTCACACATCGCAGTGTCGAATCCGCTGGTCTGGAAGTAATCCTGAAAGTCGCGACTCTCCTGATGACACAGCACATGCAGATCGCGGAGCATGTTGCGCGCAGGCGCCAGTAAGGGCGAGTCGCGAAGCGCCAGAAACTGGGGGTGCAACTGCGCGTCGGGCCTCCCGGTCGCAGCGAACAGGTCGGTTTCGATATCGTTCATCGGAGGTCGCTCCTGGCCGCACGCTCGGGCAGCCGAACCGGTATGTAGGCAAGCCCCTTGTCGCGCCGCACCAGCAAGGCGGCAGTGCGCCCGGCCGGCAGGCGCGAGAGGATGTGGACGTAGGCATCGACCCGATCGACGGCGGTCTCGTTGATGGCGACGATGACATCGCCGGTCCGAACCCCTTCACTGCGCGCAGCGCCGGCCGCTTCGCGTACCAGCAATCCGTTCACCTCGCCAAGTCGGATCCGTTGCGCAGGCGACAGCTCGACGAGCCGCAGTCCGAGCCCGTCGTTCCACGCCGGCGGCGTCAACGCTGCCGCGCCCTTGCCGGCGATCCCGTTACCCGCCGTGGGCTCCTCCGCCAGCGTGACCCCGAGGGTCATCGAGCGACCGCCGCGCCACAGTTCGAGCCGCACTCTGGAGCCGGGCGGGCGTTGCGCGAGATTGCGGCGCAGGTCGGTGTAGTGCGGCATGCGCGCACCGTCGACCGCGCGCACGATATCGCCACGCAACAGGCCTGCGGTGGCCGCTGGGCCTGTGGCCTCGACCCGAATCACCACCGCGCCCGCCGCTTCTTCGAGGCCGAAAGAACCGGCTAACCCCGAAGTGACTTCCTGAAAATCCGCGCCCATGCGGGCGCGCCGTACCGAGCCGTGGTCGCGCAATTGCACCGCCACTTCGAGCGCCAGGTTGATGGGCACTGCAAAAGACAAGCCCATGTAGCCGCCGCTGTCGCTCAGGATCATCGAGTTGATGGCGACGACTTCACCCCGTGCGTTGAACAACGGGCTGCCTGAACTGCCTGGGTTGATGGCGACATCGGTCTGCACGAAAGGCAGATCGTTCGCACCCGGCAGGTAGCGCCCGGTGGCGCTCACCACCCCCGCGGTCACCGTGTTGTGAAAGCCGAAAGGCGAGCCGATGGCGGCGACCCAGTCGCCCACGGCCAGTGCCGACGAATCGCCGAACACTGCGACGGGCAGGTCGGTGGCGTCGATGCGCAGCAAGCCGGTGTCGGTGGCCTTATCGACGCCGAGCACGCGCCCGACGAAGCGGCGGCCGTCGCTCAGGTAGACCTGTACTTCATCGATGCCGGTGATGACGTGCGCACTGGTCAGGATCAGGCCATTGCGGTCCATCACGACACCTGTTGCGGTGTCTCGAAAGCCACCGACAGGCAAGCTCGCAGGAAGTGGCCTGGGCAGGCGGTCGGCAAAGTCGCTGCCGGGTTCGACTTCGAGTTCGCCGTCGTCGGTGGCCGAGTTACTGGCAAAGCTCAGCGTGGTGATGTCGACGACCGCTGCGCTTCGCGTTGCGAAGACTGCGGCGAATGAGGGTGGCGAGCCGGCAACGGGGCTTGCCGCGACAGGTGGCGCCACCGGCTGCGCGCCGATGGCGATGCACGCACTCGACATTGCAATGCAGGTCAAAGCCTGTATCGCGTGGCGAGCGGTTGCAGCAAGCCGCGACTTAGGGAGAGCGGAGCGGAACATCGTTTTGTGCGTTTTGCAGGCCTGACGGGAAGCCCAAGGCTAGAGGAGCTTGGGCACCCGGGACTTGCGCCAGATCAAGTGCTTCTTCGTGCATTCAGAGGATGCTGTGCGCTTCAGGAGCTGCTCCTCAACCGGCGATGTCTTCGGGCACCGCACTCAATAAAAAGGCAAATCCATGTCGCTTTTTCATGCCGTCGTCTGGGTCGACCATCACACCGCGCAAGTCCTGCAGTTCGACGCTGCGCAAGTGCTCGAAAAGCAGGTCAAGGCTCACGAGCACTACACGCGCCAGCATGGCAGCGAGGTCCGTAGCGAGCATGAGTTCTTCGGTGCCGTGTGCGATGCGATGCAGGGCATCACCGAGGTGCTGATCGCCGGCTCCCACACCGCGCAGGCGGACTTCCGCCACTACGTCGAGAAGCACCGCCCCGAGGTGGCGCATCACATCGTCGGATGGGAGACAACCGGCAACTTGACCACCCACGAACTCGTCGCCCTCGCACGGCGCTACTTCACGACGCATGCGGGAATGGCCAGCCCAATGAAGTCTTGATGGGCGCGCTGGGCTCACGCCCGCTGTCTGCCGGCGTTTCCGTGCAGGCCCTGCGCGCCTGGCTGGCCGATGCCACCGGTCAAAACGTCGACATGGTGGAGACGCACATCTCGTGGGTTCTGCTGACGCCCCGGCTGGCTTTCAAGCTCAAGAAGCCGGTGCGGCTGTCGTTCGTCGACTTCAGTACGCTGCAGGCACGAAAGCACTTTTGCGACGAAGAGCTGCGGCTCAACAAGCGCCTGGCGCCGTCCTTGTATCTGCGGGTTCTCTCGGTTCGCGGCACGCCTTCACAACCTCGTATCGGAGGCGGAGGAGAGCCGATCGATCACGTCGTGTGCATGCGGCGCTTTCCTGATTCGGCGCTGCTGCGCGATCTCGTGGTGAACGATGTCGTGGTCGGAGCGGCCGGAATGCTCGACAGCTTCGCCCAACGACTCGCGTCGTTCCACGCCCGTGTCGAGCGCGCTGCAGCGGACTCTGCCTTTGGCGAGCCTGCGCAGATCATGCGAGCCATGCACGAGGTCCTTAACGCATTGCCGACCGATGCTGAAGGCGCAATCGCAGATCGGCTTGCAAAGCTCCGAGCCTGGACGCAGGACCGCGCGCAGGCGTTGCAGCCGGCGTGGCAAGCGCGCCGACTCGCCGGTGCCGTACGCGAATGCCATGGCGACCTTCATCTGGCCAACATCGTGCGGCTCGACGGCGAACTCACCGCGTTCGATTGCATCGAGTTCGATCCCGCCCTGCGCTGGATCGACGTGATGAGCGACGTGGCCTTCCTGACGATGGACCTGGCAGCGCACCATCGGCCGCGGCTTGCCTTCCGCTTCCTGGACGCATGGCTGCAGCACAGTGGCGACTACGCCGGCATGGCCGTGTTTAGTTTCTACGAGGTGTATCGGTCGCTGGTGCGGGCGCTCGCGTCTTCGCCCGCTGCAGGGCATGGCGGCATGCAAGATGTGCCCGACTACATCGCCACGGCGGAACGCTTGACGCAATCCGCGCAGGGTGGCCCACGCCTGCTCATCACTTATGGCTTCTCGGGCTCCGGCAAGTCGAGCGTCGCCTTGCGCTTGTTGCAGGGAGCGGGAGCCGTGCGCATCCGGTCCGACGTCGAACGCAAGCGCCTGTTCGGCCTGGATGCGCTCGCGCGTTCGTCCAGGCACGGCATCGACCTCTACGCCGACGAAGTGACGCGCCGCACCTTCGACCATCTGCAGTCGAGTGCCGCGGCGGTGCTGCGAGCGGGGTACCCGGTGATCGTCGATGCGGCATTTCTCGGGGGCGAACAGAGGCGGGCGTTTCGTGCGCTGGCCTCGTCGCTCGGCGTGCCATTCGCGATCCTGCATTGCCGCGCGGCTGAAGCGACATTGCGGCAGCGCGTCGCACGCCGGACCGCACTGGACAACGATGCGTCCGATGCAGACCTCGACGTGCTGGAGCGCCAGCTCGCGACCCACGAGCCGCTGAGTGCCGAAGAACGTGCACTGACGTTCGATGTTTGCACCGACATCGACATCGACATCGACATCGACATCGACGCCGATATCGCAGCCCTCTGCGCGCGCTGGCAAGACCAACATTCGCCGGCGGATCAATGGTCGTCCGTGAGGAAGTAGCCAGAAAACCGCGTTCGCTTGATCTTGCGCAATCGTCCGATGGACCTCGGAAGTTTGAATGTGATCTCCGCCGGGTGTCCGGCGCAGCCGGAACTTTCAATGAAGCTGCCCTCAACTCTGCGCGACATGCTCGATGGCCTCGGTGAGCGTGCGGCGACATCGTTCGCCGTGCGGCTGCCAGACGGCACCGCCTTCCATGTCGGTGACGCCAACCCTGCGTTCACTGTCGTCTTCCATACCGACGCCGCACTCTTCTCGACAGCCACCCGTGGCCACATGGGGCTGATGGAAGCGTACTTCGATCAGACGGTCGACGTGGAGGGTGATTTCGGTGCGGCGTTGGCAGCCGGCATGGCATCCGGCTTCGACCGGAAGTCCGGTGCGGTCAACGGCATGGAGAACGAACTGCTCGAATTGCGTCATTCGAACCGCGACCCGGCCAAAGCCAAGCGCAACGCACGCGCGCACTACGGACTCGGGACCGACTTCTACCGGCTCTGGCTGGATGAGCCGTTGCTGATGTACACCTGCGGCTACTGGCCCACAGGTACGGAGACGCTGGAGCAGGCACAGCGCAACAAGATCGATCATGTCTGCCGAAAGATCCGTCTGCAGCGCGACGACAGCTTCGTCGACATCGGCTGCGGATTCGGCGGCTTCATGTTTCGCGCGCACGAAACGACCGGCGCGTCGGGCGTGGGCGTGAACACGACCACCGAGCAAGTGGTGTGGCTGCGCGACGAGATCACCCGGCGCGGCCTGGCCGACGCGCTGAGCGTGCGCGAAGCGGACTTTCGGGAGGCCGACCAGCAGTACGACAAGGTGGTCTCCATCGGCACGCTCGAGCACGCAGGGCGCGACCAGTTGCCCGAGGTCATTCGCGCGCACGCCGCCTTTCTGAAGCCCGGCGGGATCGGCATCCTTCACTTCATCGGGCATGTGGGGCACTACGAAACCGAGCTGTTCATTCGCAAGCATGTCTTCCCGGGTGGCTGGATTCCAAGTCTTGCGGACGTGATCGTCGAGATGGAGCGCAACGGACTCGAGGTGCTCGACATAGAGAATCTGCGGCGTCACTATGCGCCCACGCTCGATGCCTGGGCCGAACGTTTCGAGCAGCGCTGGCCCGCTGTCCATGAGCTCGATCCGGATCGGTTCGATGAACGCTTCCGACGTGTCTGGCGCACGTATCTCACTGGCTGCGCGGAGATGTTTCGCTCGCCCGGCGGATACACCCACCTCTTTCAGATTGTCTTCAGCAAGGGCAACGTGACAGCCAACAGCTATCCGATGGGTAGGGAGCATGTGTATGAGCTCTGAAGCGGCGAGCTATGGCGAACGTCGGCAACGGCTGCTCAGGACATTGCACAGCGATCCCGTGCCGGAAGGCGCTCGCATCGGTCTGAGCAAGCAGACCTCCAATCTTTTCCGGGCTCGCCGGGAAGGCGCCAAACATCGCTTGGACCTCAGTGGCTTCAATCATGTCCTGGGTGTCGACCGCATGGCGGGCACGGTGCAGGTCGAAGGCTTGGCGACCTACGAAGACATCGTCGCAGGCACACTGCCCTATGGCGCAATGCCTGCCGTGGTGCCGCAGCTCAAGACGATCACGGCGGGCGGTGCGGTAGCGGGCGTAGGCATCGAGGCGACATCGTTCAGGCAGGGGCTGGTTCATCACACGCTGGTCGAGTTCGACGTGTTGTTGCCGGGTGGCGAGATCGTCACGTGCACGCCCACCAACGCGTACCAGGATCTGTTCTTCGGCTTTCCGAACTCCTATGGATCGCTGGGCTACGCACTGCGCCTCGTACTTCGAATCCTGCCGGTTAAACCGTGCGTGAGGGTGGAGCACATTCCGTTTGAATCCGCCGCTGGCTTCTTCGCCGCGCTCTCCGAGGCGTGCGAGGGAGACGCGGATTTCGTCGATGGCGTGGTGTTCAGTCCCTCGACATTCGTGCTGAACGTCGCACGATTCGAAGAGGTCGGAGGACCACTCAGCCGTTATGACTTCGAGAAGATCTATTACCGGTCCCTGCTCGAAAAGCCGGTCGATCATCTGAGTGTTCAGGACTATCTCTGGCGCTGGGACACCGACTGGTTCTGGTGCTCCAAGAACTTTGGCGCACAGAACCCGGTAGTGCGCCGCCTGTTCGGCCGGTCGCACCTGAATTCAAAGACCTACGCGCGCCTGATGCGGATGGGTGCACGGGTGGGATTGACCCAGCGCCTCGCGCGTTTGAGCGGCATGTTTGCCGAGTCCGTGATTCAGGATGTCGATATCCCCATTGCATCGGCGGGTGAGTTTCTGGACTTCCTGCAGCGCGAGATCGGTATTCATCCCGTATGGATTTGTCCGGTGCATGCGCCCGATCCCAGCGCAAGCTTCTCGCTGTATCCGCTTCGGGCCGGGCAGCTGTATGTCAACTTTGGGTTTTGGGATGTGGTGAGAACACGCCAGGTGCACGAGCCCGGGTATTTCAACCGCCTGATAGAGCAGGAAGTGCTGCGGCTCGGCGGCATCAAGTCTCTGTACTCCGACTGCTACTTCACCCGTGACGAATTCGGGCACGCCTACGGCATGCCGCGGTACGAGGCGCTGAAGCAGAGATACGACCCAAAGCGTCTGGCGCCGCATCTGTACGACAAATGCGTGATGGGTCGTTGACGTTCAACGAGTTGATCGACCGCAATTTCGCTTATTGCCATTTGCACGAGGCTATTCGAATGAAAAACGTTTCTTCAAAAGTCGCTGCAAGGCGACTGCGCTTCGCCGGATTCCTGGTTGTCGGCGTGCTGTCCTTGTACGAGGTTGCAGCGAGTCAGCCACGCGGCGAGTTGCTTTATTCGACCAATTGCATCGCGTGCCACAGCACTCAAGTGCATTGGCGCGACAAGAAGCTGGCGACCGATTGGGGCTCACTGCGAGAACAGGTGCGACGTTGGCAGGACGTCGCATCGCTCGGCTGGCGCGACGACGACATCATCGAAGTGACGCGCTATTTAAATGACCTTTACTACGACTATCCGGCGTCGAACGCGGTCGGCAGCCGACCGCCAGAGTCATCGACCGCCAGCAGTTCGCATTGAGTTTTGTCGCTCACCGATAGGCAGAACATTTGATCTGCGACAAACGCCTCGTCCGCTGAACGAGTGATCCTTTCGGCTTGCAACGAAAGAAGCGCATGCCACATCTCGCCGCCCGAATCATTCGCCAGGAACACGCAGCACTTGCTGCCATGTTGCGCTCCGCGGTCATGCTGCTGGCGCAGCACCGCCGCAAGGGCACGCTGCCCGACTTTGCGGTGCTGCGCGCGATGCTGTTCTACGTCGACGAGTTTCCAGAGCAGCGCCATCACCGCAAGGAGACGGAGTTGCTGTTTCCCAGATTGCGCGCCAGGACGCCGATGTCGCGCGAATTGCTGGACCGGCTCGACGACGACCACGCGCGTGGCGAAAGAAAGATCCGCAACGTGGAGCATGCATTGCTCGGCTTCGAGATGATGGGCGAGTCGCGCCGGATGGACTTCGAGTCCGCGCTGGAGCGGTATACCGATTTCTATCTGGAACACATGGCTCTCGAAGAGCGCGAGATCCTGCCGTTGGCCGAAAGGGTGCTCACGCCGGAAGACTGGCGCGAGCTCGACGCGGCCTTCAGCGCCAATCGCGATCCGCTCACCGGTTGCACGCCCGATGCACCGTACCAGGCGCTCTTCACTCGCATCGTCAACATGGTGCCGGCGCCGATCGGCCTTGGAGCGGAGGTCTGAGCGGAGGGCGTAGCGGCCGTGCCTGAATCCGGGGCTGTTTTTGTTTCGGGTATCGTCGGTGGCAACCCGTTGCCCGGATGGTGAAACTGGTAGACACATCGGACTTAAAATCCGCCGCTTCCTGAATAAGGAGCATGCCGGTTCGATTCCGGCTCCGGGCACCAACCAGATACAAGGGAGCACTTCATGCCTCGCTACAACGCTCCGTTCGAAATTCATGTGCACGGCGATGTACCGTTGCGCGCCGATGTGACCTTTGCGCAGATCCAGGAGGCGCTGACGCCGCTCTGGCAATACGCAGGTGCCAAGTCGCTCGCCGACGGCGCCACCAGCGTTTATGAAGAAGAGCCCGGCATCCGGTTCGAGCAAAAGGAGCATGTGCTCCAGCTGTGCTGGACCGTCGCTGGCGATGAAGATTTCCGCCAGGCGCTCGACGAGATGGCCATGGCGCTCAACGAACTCTCCGACCGCGGCGCCGCCATCGAAATCACCTTCTACGACACCGAGTTCGACGAAGAAGAAGACGGCGACCCTGAAGACGAATCGCGCGACGACTTCATCATGCTGTTCGTCGGCCCCAATCCGGCCGCGATCATGCAGGTGCAGCGCGACCTGTTGGTCGAAGACGTGGTGAACCTGATGGAACGCCACTTCGACGGTGCCGAATTGAGCGGCGTGGTCGCAGAAATAGACAAGCTCTTCGGCGAGCGCTTCGACGCACTCGTCAATTCGCTGGAAATCGGCAAGCGCCCGCGTGGCACGGGTGGCAGCGGTGGTTCGGGCGGTGGCGGACACGGCGGTGGCCGCCGGCCGCGCCACCTTCACTGAGTCGTCCTTCTCAGCGCGTCAGTATCCCGCGCTGATTTCGGATGCGCGGTACGCCGTGCCATCGAAGCGAAGTGTTTTCGAGCCGAACTTCGTCGGCCGCTCCTGCGTGGTGCATTCGTCTCCCTGTGCGACCGACCGCGTTCCCGACCGCGTTTGATGCAGAACGAGATCGGCATAACCATTGCTGGTCGTCCGCGCGATCGACAGGCTGCCCTGCACCGTCTCGAAGTTGCCGTTGCAGTTGGTGTCCCATTCGCCGCGCTCTAGCGTCGTCTCCAGCTTGTCCAGCACCTTCAGCAGCTTGAGGCCGTGCGGCACGTAGAGGGTCAGCGTTTCGTTGGAGAACGGATTGGCGCGTGAGCTGCCCTGACGGACGATGCGCAACCCGAACGCGCGCGTTTCCGGCGCCAGCGTGTAGCGCGCGGTGTCGACCTTGATGTCGGCGATGCGCACCGCGTCTTCGGAGAGCGCCGATTCTTCGAACATCCGGCTGACGACCTTGGCCCGCTCGGTATTGCCGTTGTCGGCCTGCTGCACGACCATGACGTCGAGGTCGAAATCGGCCATGTCCGCTTCAGAGCCTGCCCGGACCAATGGCAGCACGACGATAAAACGCCCCGGTACGCCGCGCCATGGCTGGCAGACGGCCCGCTCGTGGTCGAGCTGTCGCTTGGGATGCAGTTTCTCGTGCATCCGCTCTGCGAGGCCGCTGTCGCAGGATGCGTGGCCTGCGATGCCGTAGCCGGCCAGGACGGCGGCCACGAGCGGCAGTCGCAGGCGGCTGATCATGTGGGCCCAATGCGTCGTGTGGGTCACGTATTTCGTGCAGGGCGGGCGCAGCACGTCGATCACCTCGATCAGGCCGCTGCCATAGCCGCGGCTGAAAACACGGCGGCCGGCGCCGCCGATCGAAGCAACCACCGGCTCGCTGCCGCGTCGAGTTGCGACGGGTGACCGCTGGCCAAGAGCAAGGTCGTGCGGGTATCGCGTGTCGTATCGGTTGCGTCGGCCGTATCTTCTTGTCGGGTCGCGCTCACGGCAAGCTGCTGTGACGCAGCGAGCAACCGCCGTGTCTGCTGCGCCACGGGTGCACCCGTGTCGATGTAGTGCACCTCGGCGCCGGTGCTTGCTCGAAGCTGCTCCGCGACGAACGGATAGTGCGTGCAGCCGAGGACCAGCGTATCGACCTCGCCGGCCGCGATGCCGAACGTGCCCGCAGCCGCGGCGTACCTGGCGCACAGCGACGCGATGCCGGCCGCGTCGTTCGCTTCGATGGCTGCCGCGAGCCCGTCGCATGGCACCAGACTGAAGTCGGCTTGCGCGGCGAGCGATGCAAGCAAGGCGTTGAACTTGGCACTCGCGAGGGTGCCGCGCGTCGCGAGCACGGCGATGCGGCGCGTGCGGCTGATCGCCACCGCCGGCTTCAAGGCAGGCTCGACGCCCACGAGGGGCAGTGCAGCATGGTCGACCCGCAACAAGTGGATCGCGGCGGCCGTGGCGGTGTTGCATGCGACCACCATCGCCTTGATGTCGTGCGCGTCGACCAGGTGGCGCGTTACCGCGCGGGTGCGTGTCGCCACGTAGTCGTCGCCGCGCTCGCCGTACGGCGCGTGGGCGGTGTCGGCGAAGTAGACGAAGCGCTCGTTGGGCAGCTCGGCCTGCAGCGCGTTGAGCACGCTGAAGCCACCGATGCCGCTGTCGAACACACCAACCGGTCGATCGCTCAAATCGCTTCCAGCGCGATCGTCTTGAGCGCGCCGGACGCGATGCGCTTTTGCCACTCGGCCGGGCCGGTGATGTGAACGCTGGTGCCGCCCGCATCGACCGCCACCGTCACCGGCATGTCGACCACGTCGAACTCGTAGATCGCCTCCATTCCGAGGTCAGCGAAGCCGACGACCTTCGCCGTCTTGATCGCCTTGCTCACCAGATAGGCCGCACCCCCGACCGCCATCAGGTAGGCGCTCTTGTGCTTCTTGATCGCCTCGATCGCGACCGGGCCGCGCTCGGCCTTGCCGATCATCGCGATCAGGCCGGTTTGCGCGAGCATCATTTCGGTGAAGCCGTCCATCCGCGTGGCGGTGGTCGGGCCGGCCGGGCCGACGGCTTCACCCTTCATCGGATCGACCGGGCCGACGTAGTAGATGACGCGGTTGGTGAAGTCGACCGGCAGCTTCTCGCCCTTTGCAAGCATGTCGGCGATGCGCTTGTGCGCCGCATCGCGGCCCGTGAGCATCTTGCCGTTGAGCAGCAGCGTATCGCCCGGCTTCCAGCTCGCCACTTCGGCGGGCGTCAACGTGTCGAGGTCGACGCGTTTGCTCTTCTTGTAGTCGGGCGCCCAGTCGACATCGGGCCACAGGTCGAGCGAGGGCGGCGTGAGATACACCGCGCCGCTGCCGTCCATCACGAAATGGGCGTGCCGCGTGGCCGCGCAGTTGGGGATCATCGCGACCGGCTTGCTGGCCGCATGCGTCGGGTACATCTTGATCTTGATGTCGAGCACCGTCGACAGGCCGCCCAGGCCCTGCGCCCCGATGCCGAGCGCGTTGACCTTTTCGTACAGCTCGATGCGCAGTGCCTCGACCTTGGTCAACTCGGCGCCCGATGCCTTCTTGGCCTGCAGCTCGTGCATGTCCAGGTCGTCCATCAGGCTTTCCTTGGCCATCAGCGCGGCTTTCTCTGCCGTGCCGCCGATGCCGATGCCGAGCATGCCGGGCGGGCACCAGCCCGCGCCCATCGTCGGAACCGTCTTGAGCACCCAGTCGACCACGCTGTCGCCGGGGTTCAGCATCACCAGCTTGCTCTTGTTCTCGCTGCCGCCGCCCTTGGCCGCGACCGTCACTTCAAGCGTGTTGCCGGGCACGATCTCGGTGAATATCACCGCCGGCGTGTTGTCCTTGGTGTTCTTGCGGTCGAACTCCGGGTCGGCCACGACCGACGCGCGCAACGTGTTGTCGGGATGGTTGTAGCCCTGGCGCACGCCCTCGTTGATGGCGTCGTCCAGCGAGCCGGTGAAGCCACCCCAGCGCACGTCCATGCCGACTTTCAGGAACACGTTGACGATGCCGGTGTCCTGGCAGATCGGCCGGTGGCCGGTCGCGCTCATCTTGCTGTTGGTCAGGATCTGTGCGATCGCGTCCTTGGCGGCTGGGCTCTGTTCGCGGTCGTACGCTTTGGCCAGATGCGCGATGTAGTCGGTCGGGTGGTAATAGCTGATGTATTGCAGCGCGGCGGCGACCGATTCGATCAGGTCGGCCTGCTGGATGGTGGTGGTCATCGTGCGGTCTTTTTGTGCGGTGGGGAGCCGAAATTATCCCCCACCGCCCCGCGATGTACCTTGCGTCAGGCCGGCGGCCGCTTCATCTGGCAGGACGTTGGCTGTGCGCTCACATACGAATCCCAGACCACTTCGGAGCGGAAGCCGTAGCCCGTGTTGTCGGCGTCGTGTTTCACGCCGGGGCTGCCCTGCTTGGCCCACACGCCGAGGTAGATCGGGGCGAGCATCTGGTGATCGACCTTGCGCATCTCGACTTCGCCGACCGGGCTCTCGTACTTCATGCCTTCCAGGGCGAACGCGACCTTCTTGGGGTCGGTCGATTTGGCCTGCCGCATGGCAGCGCGCAGCATGTTCATGGTGTACCAGTGCGACGCGTAGATGAAGTCGTCTTCCGGCGATTTCTTCTTGTATGCCATAGCGATCTTTTCGAGTGCGGGCGTCGGTGCGTTGCTGCCCCAGTTCCACATCACGTTGACCTTCTCGACGCCCCACGAACCCATCTGCGCCGGGATGCCCGGATTGTTGGCGTTGAACGTGTAGAAATTGATGTTGAGGTTGTAGTCCTTGGCGGCCTTGAAGAGCAGGCCGAGGTCGGTGCCCCAGTTGGAGGTGATGACCGTGTCGGCGCCCGACGCGGCGATCTTGGCGACGTAGGGTGCGAAGTCGCGCACCGTGGCGATCGGCACGTAGTCCTCGCCGACGATCTGGATGTCGGGCCGCTTTCTGGCGAGGTAGGCGCGCGAGGCCTTGGCGACCTGCTGGCCGTGCGTGTAGTTCTGGTTGAACAGGAACACCTTTTTCACGTCCGGCTTCTTCTGCAGATAGGTCGTCAGGCCTTCGATCTGCATCTCGCTTGAGGGATAGAAACGGAAGTGCCAGAAGCTGCACTTGTCGTTGGTCAGCCCCGGGTCCATCGCCGAATAGTTGAGGTAGACCATCGCGTTGTTCGGGTCGCGATCGGCCTGCTTGTTGATCGCGTCGACCAGCGCAAACGCCACGCCGGAGCCACCGCCCTGGGTCGCGTAGCGGATGCCCTGGTCGGAAGCAGCCTTCAGCGCCACCGTGCTTTCTTGCGGTGAACCCTTGCCGTCGAACGGGACGATTTCAAGTTTCGGGTCGGTCGGCGTGGCATTCGCGTTGAGTTGCGCGACGACTTCGCGCAGTTGGTTGAGCGAGCTCTGGCCTGTGAATGCGAAGGCGCCGGAAAGCACCTCGATGAAGGCGATTTTGACCGTCTCTGCGGCCGACGCTACGCCGCATGCGGCGAGCGCTGCAACGCACAGCAACGACCGGACCGGGCGGATGAAACCTAAGCGCTGCATGCGTGTCTCCAATGGGTTTTGTTATGGAGAAGGACAGTAGGGCGCGCGTCGCGGCGCTAACGTCTCCCACGCGACATTTCTGCGCAGGGACTATCCCTTAGATGCCTCTGAGCGCGGGCGCTTTTGAAATCCCTGCCAGTGAGAACCCTTCTTGTTCGGCCCATACTGACACTCCGTTTCATCACTGCGACCACAGCTTCTCCTCATGACCACACGCACCGAGCGCGACACTTTCGGCCCCATCGACGTTGCGTCGGACAAGCTCTGGGGCGCCCAAACGCAGCGCTCGCTGCAGAACTTCGACATCTCGGGCGAGCGCCAGCCGCGTGAAATCATCACGGCGCTGGCGCAGGTGAAGCGGGCGTCGGCGGTGGTCAACCACGCGCTCGGCCTGCAGGACGAAAAGAAGACTCAGGCCATCGTCGCCGCGGCCGATGAAGTCATCGCCGGGAAGCACCCGGACGAGTTCCCGCTTGTGGTGTGGCAGACCGGCTCCGGTACGCAGACCAACATGAACGTCAACGAGGTGCTGGCGAACCGCGCGAGCGAGTTGCTCGGCGGAGAGCGTGGCGAAGGGCGGCTGGTGCATCCGAACGACGACGTCAACCGCAGCCAGTCGAGCAACGACGTGTTCCCGACTGCCATGCATGTGGCTGCCGTCGAGGCGCTCACCCACAAGCTGCTGCCTGCCATCGCCAAGCTGCGTGGCACGCTGGAGCAGAAGTCGCTCGACTTCATGGACATCGTGAAGATCGGGCGCACACACCTGCAGGACGCGACGCCGCTCACGCTGGGCCAGGAATTTTCGGGCTACGCGGCGCAGCTGAAACACGGTGAAGCGCATGTGCGCGCCGCGCTGCCGCACCTGTGCGAGCTGGCCCTCGGCGGCACGGCGGTCGGCACCGGGCTCAATGCGCCCAAGGGCTATGCCGAGCAGGTGGCGGCCGAATTGGCGCGCCTCACGGGGCTGCCCTTCATCACCGCGCCGAACAAGTTCGAGTCGATGGCTTCGGTCGATGCGCTGGTGCATGCGCACGGCGCGCTCAAGACATTGGCCGCCAGCATGAACAAGATCGCCAACGACGTGCGCTGGCTGGCCAGCGGCCCGCGCAGCGGCATCGGCGAACTGAGCATCCCCGAGAACGAACCTGGCTCTTCGATCATGCCGGGCAAGGTCAACCCGACGCAGAGTGAGGCGGTCACCATGCTGGCCGCGCAGGTGATGGGCAACGACGTCGCCATCAACATCGGCGGTGCGTCGGGCAACTTCGAGCTCAACGTGTTCCGCCCGATGGTGGCGCACAACTTCCTGCAGAGCGTGCGGCTGCTGGCCGATGGCATGGTGAGCTTCAACGACCATTGCGCCGTCGGCATCGAGCCGAACCGCGAGCGCATCGCCGAACTGGTGCAACGCTCGCTGATGCTGGTGACGGCGCTGAACACGCACATCGGCTATGACAAGGCGGCCTACATCGCCAAAAAGGCGCACAAGGAAGGCAGCAGCCTGCGCGAGGCGGCCGTGGCTTCAGGGCACCTTACTGGCGAGCAGTTCGATGCGTGGGTGGTGCCGGAGAACATGACCGGGCGCTGAAGAAGGTCGGCTTCGTACTAGCATGGAGAATTCGATTCGTCTATCAGTCAATAGCCTGATGACAGCGCGTTGGAGCCCCTCTTAAAGTCCGCTCAACGAGAAATCGTTACCCCTTAATCGACACCGACTGCCAGTGCTGCCAGTCAGGTGTCGGGCAACAAAGCCCCGAACCGGTTCACCACCGGTTCGGGGCTTTTTGCTTTCCGATTCGAAAAAGTAATTGGGATGGACGGGTAACGGCGACTTGTTGCGGAGGGCTGCCGTGAGCTTCAGCGTTTCACGGCGACCCGGGTCGGATTCCCGAACTACACAACCACTAGGAACTTTGACATGAACCCGATGAATCGCCGCCAGATCGTGAAAGCCGGAAGCACCATGCTCGTGCTGGGTGCCACCGCCGGCACGGTCACGCGAACTTTCGCCCAAGACATCGTCAAACTCGGCCTGTTGCACTCGCTCTCGGGCACCATTGCGATCGCCGAAGCGTCGCTGGTCGATGCCGAAAAAATGGCCATTGAAGAAATCAACGCTGCCGGTGGCGTGTTGGGCAAGAAGATCGAAGCTGTGGTGGAAGACGGCGCCAGCGAGAACTCGGTGTTCGCCGAAAAGGCTCGCAAGCTGATCGAGCGCGACAAAGTGGCGGCTATCGTCGGCTGCTACACGTCGGCGTCACGTAAGGCCGTGTTGCCGGTGCTGAACCAGACCAAGGGCCTGCTGTTTTACCCGACCTACTACGAAGGCCAGGAAGAAGACAAGCAAGTGTTCTATACCTCGCAGGAAGCCACGCAGTCGGTGATTCCCGCGATGGAGTGGCTGGTCAAGGAAAAGGGCAAGACGTTCTTCCTGGTCGGTTCCGACTACATCTACCCGCGCACTTGCAACAAGATTGCCAAGCCGACCATCACCAAGGCGGGTGGCAAGGTGGTGGGCGAGGAATACGCGCCGTTGGGCCACACCGAGTTCTCGTCCATCATCAATAAGATCAAGGCCGCCAAGCCCGATGTGATCTACAGCACAGTGGTCGGTGGCTCCAATGTGGCCCTCTACAAACAGCTGCGCGCGGCTGGCCTGGACGCCACCAAGCAGGTGCTGCTGTCAACCGTGGTCTCGGAGAACGAAATCGAAGGCATCGGTAAGGATAACGCCGCTGGCTACTACGCCTGCATGGGCTATTTCCAAAGCATCAAGTCGCCCGTCAACGAAAAATTCGTCAAGGCTTTCAAGGCCAAGTACGGCCCGGAGCGCGTCATCGGCGACCCGATGGAAGTCGCCTACAACAGTGTCTACTTGTGGAAGCTGGCGTGCGAAAAGGCCAAGTCCTTTGAAGTCGAGAAGGTGATCGCGGCTGCCATCGGTATCGAGATCGACGCGCCCGAGGGCAAGGTTCGCATCGCCGCCAACCACCATGTCGCCAAAAAGGTTCGCATCGGCAAAGCCCGCCCGGACGGCCAGTTCGACATCGTCTGGGAGTCGCCCATGATCGAGCCGAACCCCTTTCCCAAACTGTAAGAGTCCATTGCCAGCGCTCCGCGTTGGCAAATTTGTCGGGCCCCTCGCGCGTCCGGCCTCCAGACTCTTTTTGTGAAAGCGGTGGCTATGGGCTTCGATATTGCAGTCATGCAGATTTTCAACGGGGTGAGCCTGTTCACCATCCTGCTGTTGATGGCGTTGGGTCTGGCGATCGTATTCGGCCTGATGGGCGTCATCAACATGGCGCACGGCGAATTGATGGCGCTGGGCGCCTACATGACCTATCTGGCGGCCCGTTTCTTTGAGCACTTCGCGCCAGCGTGGATGGACGTCTACTTGTTCGCTGCCATTCCCTTCGCCTTTGTGGTGACCTTCGGGTTTGGCTATGTGTTGGAGCGCGGCTTCATCCGATTCTTTTACAACCGGCCGCTCGACACATTGCTTGCCACCTGGGGGCTGAGCCTGATGCTGCAACAGGCCTACCGCTCCATCTTTGGTGCGCAGGAGGTCAGCGTGACGTTGCCGAGCTGGCTGGCCGGCGCCTGGGAACCTGTCGCGGGCATTCAGTTGCCGCTGACACGCCTCTTCATCGTTGGCCTGACAGCGGTCGTTGCTACCGTCGTCTATGGGCTGCTGTACCGCACTCGTTGGGGCCTGAAGGTCCGGGCCGTGACGCAAAACCGTGCGATGGCCGGTGCCGCCGGCATCGACACCGAGCGCGTCGACGCCTTGACCTTCGCGCTGGGCTCGGGCCTGGCGGGCATCGCCGGCTGCGCCTTCACCATGATCGGCTCGACCAATCCCGGCACCGGCCAGCTGTACATCGTCGACTCGTTCATCGTCGTCGTGTTCGGCGGCGTGCAGAGTCTGCTCGGCACTGCGATATCGGGCTTTGCCATCGCGCAGACGCAGACCTGGCTGGAGTTTTTGATGAGCGGGTCGATGGCCAAGGCCAGCATCCTGCTGCTGGTGATCGTTGTCTTGTATTTCCGGCCCAACGGCTTGTTCGCAGTGCGCTCGCGGAGCTGACGCCATGTTCACTACGCAACGTCGGTCCGATGTCCTCTCGGTCGTGCTGGTCACGCTGCTGCTGGCAGCAGTGCTGCCGTTGGCGCTCGATCCGTTTCGCCTCAACCTCATCGGAAAATACCTCGCCTTTGGCTTCGTCGCGGTGGGCGTCGTCCTGACCTGGGGCTACGGCGGCGTGCTGAGTCTGGGGCAAGGCGTGTTTTTCGGGCTGGGTGGTTACATGATGGCCATGTTCCTGAAGCTAGAAGCCTCTGCGCCGGAATTGCCCGACTTCATGGTCTGGAGCAGCGTCGACGTCTTGCCGGTCTGGTGGCAGCCGTTCCACTCCTTTGGCTGGACCCTGCTGGGCATCGTGTTGATCCCGGGGGCACTGGCCTATGTGTTCTCTTACGCCATCTTCCGCAAGCGCGTGAGCGGCGTTTACTTTGCCATCGTCACCCTCTCGCTGGCCCTCACGCTCACCGTGATGGTGGTCGGTCAACAGGGCGACACCGGTGGGGCCAACGGCATCACCGATTTCCGCACGCTGCTGGGCTTTGACATCCTCAGCGACAACGCCAAACGCGTGCTGTATTTTGTTGAAGTGGCGGCGATGGTGCTGGTGATGGCGTTGTCACTGTGCATCGTGCGCAGTCGCTTCGGAAAAATCTTGATCGCCATCCGCGACCGCGAAGACCGAGTGCGCTTCAGCGGTTATGACACGGCTCACATGAAGGCTTTTGTGTTTGCGGTGGCGGCTGTGCTGTCGTCCATCGGCGGCGCCTTTTACAGCCTGCAAGTCGGACTGATCGCCCCCGGCGTCATCGGGGTCGTGGCGTCTGTCGAGATGGTGATCTATGCCGCCGTCGGCGGTCGCCTGTCGATTCCGGGTGCGGTGATTGGCGCGTTGTTGATCGGCTTTCTCAAGTCATACCTGTCGGAAACCTTTCCTGAGGTGTGGCTCTATTTTCTCGGTGCGGTCTTCATCCTGGTGGTTTGGGCGATGCCCAACGGACTGGCCGGTCTGGTCGACTATCTGCCGTGGCAGCGCAAGGCGCGGGAGGCCAAGTCATGAGCCGCCAAGCCGATCCCAAGGCGCATGGCGCCGCTCTTCGCAGCGCGCAGGCAATCACGTGAGCGCCATCACCATGCACTCGATGCTGCCCATTCATCACTCCGACCAATCCGCTACGACAGCCCGTGCGGCCGTACAAGTCCGTGAGCAGATTCTGCGGGTCGAAGCCCTGACCGTGTCGTTCGACGGCTTCAAGGCGGTCGATGCACTGAGCCTGTCGGTCGACCGCAACGAATTGCGCGTGATTATTGGACCTAACGGCGCCGGCAAGACCACCTTGCTCGACATGATTTGCGGCAAGACCAAGCCCGACTCTGGCCAGGTGATGTTCAAGGGCGTCGACTTGACGCGCATGAGTGAGCATCAGATCGTGCGGGCCGGCGTGGGCCGAAAGTTCCAGACGCCCTCGGTCTATGAAGACCTGACCGTGTTCGACAACTTCGAGATATCGCTGCCCAAGACGCACGGGCTGTTCCAGTCACTGACCTTTCGCCGCACTGCCGAAGTGCGCGCACGGATCGAGGCGATGGCGGAGCAGGTCTTCCTGCACGACCAGTTAGAGCAGCGTGCAGGGCAATTGAGCCATGGCCAGAAGCAATGGCTGGAGATCGGCATGTTGCTCATGCAGGAGCCTGAGCTGCTGCTGCTGGATGAACCGGTGGCCGGCATGAGCCCGCGCGAGCGTGAACAGACTGGCGATCTGCTGAGCCGTATCGCGCAGGGCAAGTCGGTAGTGGTGATCGAGCACGACATGGACTTCGTGAAACGCATCGCGCACAAGGTCACTGTGCTGCACCAGGGCAGGGTATTGAGCGAAGGCACGGCTGCCGAGGTGCAATCCGACCGCCGCGTGATCGATGTTTACCTTGGCCATTGAGCGACCCCTCGAAAGCTCCAGATGTTTGAAATCAAGCAAATCAACGTGGCTTACGGAGAATCGCATGTCATTCACGAAGTCTCTCTGACGGTCGGCGCCAACGAGTCGGTCGCCATCATGGGGCGCAACGGCATGGGCAAGACCACCCTGCTGAAGTCGCTGATCGGCCTGCTGCCGACACTCTCGGGCCAAATTCTGATGGACGGTCAGGACTTGGCCGGTATGCCGAGCTACAAGCGCGTCAAGCAGGGCTTGGCCTTCGTGCCACAAGGGCGCATGGTGTTCCCGTTTCTGACAGTGGAGCAGAACATCTTGACCGGCGCCGAGCATTCGGGTCACCGCACGGTGCCCGACTACATCTATCGCTTTTTTCCGGTGCTGCAGGAAATGAAGCACCGCAAGGGCGGCAACCTGTCGGGCGGCCAGCAGCAGATGCTGGCGATTGCGCGCGCGCTGATCTCGGACCCCAAAGTGCTGATCCTCGATGAGCCGACCGAGGGCATTCAGCCTTCGATCATCAAGGAGCTGGCGCAGACCCTCAATCTGCTGCGCAAGGAACGCGGCTTTGCCATCGTCGTGTCGGAGCAGGTGCTGAGCTTCGCGCTGGACCTGGCCGACCGCTTCCTCGTGATCGACCGCGGCCGCATCGTGCATGCCGAGGCGCGTGCCGAACTGGACCAGGACAGAGTCCGCTCATTCTTGACCATCTGATTTTTCAACCACTACAGGAGTTCGTCATGCGACACGGTGATATTTCAAGCAGCAAGGATTGCGTGGGCGTCGCAGTCGTCAACTACAAGATGCCGCGCCTGCACACCAAGGCCGAGGTGCTGGACAACGCACGCAAGATCGCAGAGATGCTGGTGGGTATGAAGAAGGGCTTGCCTGGCATGGACCTGGTGGTATTCCCGGAGTACTCGACGCACGGGATCATGTACGACTCCAAGGAGATGTACGACACGGCCGCTACTGTCCCCGGTGAAGAAACGGAGATCTTTGCCGACGCTTGCCGCCGCGCCAATGTATGGGGCGTGTTCTCGCTGACCGGCGAGCGCCATGAAGAGCACCCGAACAAGGCGCCCTACAACACGCTGATTCTCATGAACAACAAGGGCGAGATCGTCCAGAAGTACCGCAAGATCATGCCCTGGGTGCCTATCGAAGGCTGGTACCCCGGTAACTGCACCTACGTGAGCGATGGTCCCAAGGGCATGAAGATCAGCCTCATCATTTGCGACGACGGCAACTACCCGGAGATCTGGCGCGACTGCGCTATGAAGGGCGCCGAACTCATCATCCGCTGCCAGGGCTACATGTACCCGGCCAAGGAGCAGCAGATCCTGGTGTCGAAGGCCATGGCCTTCATGAACAACACCTATGTCGCGGTAGCGAACGCCGCCGGCTTCGATGGCGTGTATTCGTACTTCGGCCACTCGGCACTGATCGGCTTCGATGGCCGCACACTGGGCGAGTGCGGCGAAGAAGAGATGGGCATCAACTACGGCGAGTTGTCGATGAGCCTGATCCGCGACGCGCGCAAAAACGGCCAGTCGCAAAACCACCTGTTCAAGCTGCTGCACCGCGGCTACACCGGCACCATCAACTCGGGCGACGGTGACAAGGGCGTGGCGGCGTGCCCGTTCACCTTCTACGAAAAGTGGGTCAACGACCCCGAGGCTGCGCGCGAGCAGGTCGAGTCGTTCACGCGCACCACGGTGGGCACCGACGAGTGTCCGATCGAAGGCATCCCGAACCAGTCGACCCAGCATCGCTGAAGCGCGACACATCGCGTCTTTCCTTTCCGTCTCCTTCAACGTCAACGCAAGAAAAGAGGTTTGTCATGAGTCAGAAGCATGTCGACGACACGGTACTCGGTGAAGAGTACGAGCACGACCCGGTTCCGCTGTCGAAGCGACGCAGCACCTTCTCGGTGTCGATGGTGTGGCTCGGGTTCCCGATGATCATCACGGGCGCCATGACCGGCTCCATCCTGGTGGCGGGCATGGGCTTCCAGTCCGCGCTGCTCGCGATGGTCGTGGGCAACCTGTTGATGTTTGCGTACGTTGGATCGCTCGGTGCACTGGGAACGGCGCGCGGCCACAACTTCGCGCTACTTGCCAGCGCCAGTTTTGGCAAGAAGGGCTATGTGTTTGCCTCCGGTCTGCTGTCGACCTTGCTGTTGGGCTGGTACGCCGTGCAGACCGGCATCATGGGCAACCTGATGCACACGGCCTTCAAGTTCGACTACCTGACGATGACTATCGCAGCGGGCGTGCTGTATCTGGGCATCACCTTCGTCGGCATCCGCGGCCTGCACTGGATCGGCATGGTGTCGGTGCCGTTGTTCGTGGTGCTGGGCGGGTGGGTGGCGCTGGACTCCGCTTCGACGGCCGGTTGGGGCAAGGTGCTGGCATACGCCGGCACGCAGGCCGCGATGCCGATGTCCTTCGGCATCGGCTTGACCATCGTGGTGGCGCTGTTCATCGACGCGGGCACCGTCACGGCGGACTTCAACCGCTGGGCTGCCAACCGCAAGAGCTCGCTGATCGCCACGGCATGTGCCTTTCCCGTGGCCAACCTGATCGCCATGCTGGTCGGTGGCACCATGACTGCCGCACTGGCATTGCCGCAACCGCAGCCGTTTGGTCTGGACAACATGTTCGGCTACATGCTGGCGCAGAACGCGCCTTGGCTGGCCGCGATCGCTTTCGTGTTCCTGCTGTGCAATCTGGGCTCGGTGTGCGCGCACTGCCTCTACAACTCGGCTGTGGGCTGGTCGCGCATCGGCAATGGGCGCATGCGCGTGTTTGCCGTGGTGCTTGCCGCAATCGGCATCGTGATCGCAGCGGCCAATGTGTGGGCCTTGTTTATCCCTTGGCTGTCGCTGCTGGGCATCGTGGTGCCGCCGATCGGTGCCATCCTGATCGTCGACCTTTATTTTGTGCGGCCGGGCGCCGTCATCGGTGCCGACTGGCGGCCGAGCGCGTTCATCGCCTGGGGCGTAGGCTCGTTGGTGGCCTATGCCATTGAGAAGATGGCGCCGCAGCTGTCGACGGCCGTGATCGCCTTTGTCGCGGCGGCGGTTTGCTATGCCGTGCTCCACATCCGCAGCGTTGCGCCGGTGGCGACGGTCTTGCCTCCCATCAAGATCTGAACCCTCACTTGAAAGCAGCCACCATCATGGACTACGACACTTTCGATCTGGGGGATGTGCCCCTGCAACACGGCGCCACCCTGCGCAATGCCAGGCTCGCCTACAAGACCTACGGCAAGCTCAACGCCGACAAGAGCAACGTGATCGTCTACCCGACTTGGTACTCGGGCCAGCACCACGATAACGAATGGCTGATCGGCGCGGGCATGGCGCTGGACCCGGAGAAATACTTCATCATCGTGCCGAACATGCTGGGCAACGGCCTGTCGTCCTCACCGAGCAACACGCCCGAGCCCTACAACCTCTCACGCTTTCCGAACATCACGCTCTACGACAACGTCACACTGCAGCATCGGCTGGTGACGGAGAAGTTCGGCATCGAACGGATTGCGCTGGTGGTGGGCTGGTCGATGGGTGCCCAGCAGACCAACCAGTGGGGCTGCCTTTACCCCGACATGGTCCAGCGCATCGCGCCCTTCTGCGGTTCGGCCAAAACGGCGCCGCACAACATCGTTTTCCTGGAAGGCGTGAAGGCGGCAATCGAGACCGATGCGGCGTGGAATGGCGGGTGGTACAGCACGCCGCCAAGCAAGGGCCTCCGCGCGGTCGGCCGCGTGTATGCGGGCTGGGGACTGTCGCAGCCTTTCTACAAGCAGGCGTTGTGGCGTGAGCTGGGCTTCAGCTCGCTGGAAGACTTTTTGGTCGGCTACTGGGAAGGCTTTTTCCTGAAGAAGGACGCGAACAACCTGCTCGCGATGCTGTGGTCCTGGCAGCACGGCGACATCAGCGACAACCCCGTGTTCAAGGGCGATTTCAAGAAGGCGTTGGGCGCCATCAAGGCACGCGCGATCGTGATGCCGGCCGAGCGTGACCTGTACTTCCCGGTGGCCGACAACGAGTGGGAGGTGTCGCACATGCCGAACGCCGAGTGCCGCCCGATCCCGGGCGTGTGGGGCCACTTCGCCGGTGGCGGCAGCAGTCCGGTCGACACCCGCTTCATCGATGCCGCGCTCAAGGAACTGCTCGCCACGCCATGAACGCCGCTGTCCCCGATCCGCTCGCCGGCTATCGCATCGAGACCGAGCCGTTTTACCAACCGGCCGGCAACGAGGTGGCGCTGTACGAAAGCGCCTATGTGCACCGGATGCCGTTGATCCTCAAAGGGCCCACCGGTTGCGGCAAGACGCGCTTTGTCGAGTACATGGCCTGGAAGCTGGGCAGGCCGCTCGTCACGCTGGCCTGCAATGAAGACATGACCGCCTCCGACCTGATCGGGCGCTACCTGCTGGACGCGCAGGGCACGGCTTGGCACGACGGACCGCTGACTTTGGCGGTGCGCCACGGTGGTATCTGCTACCTCGACGAGGTGGTCGAGGCGCGGCAGGACACCACCGTGGTGATTCACCCACTGACCGATGCGCGCCGCATGTTGCCGCTCGACAAGAAAGGTGAACTGGTGCGTGCGCATCCCGACTTTCAATTGGTGGTGTCGTACAACCCCGGCTACCAGAGCAGCGCCAAGGACATGAAGCCGTCGACTCGGCAGCGCTTTGCAGCGCTGGCCTTCGACTACCCCGAGGCCGGGATCGAAGCCAGCATCGTGGCGCATGAATCGGGCATTGCGCTGGCGTTGGCGGCGCAACTCGTCAGCATTGCGCACTGTTCGCGCGCGCTTAAGCAGCGTGGGCTGGACGAGGGCGTGTCGACCCGAATGCTGATCTACGCGGGCGTGCTGATCCGCGATGGCGTGTCGCCGCAAGACAGCTGCGAGATGACGATGACGCGCGGGCTGACGGACGATCCCGACATGGCGCGCGCGTTGCAGGGCTTTGTCGAGGCGCAGTTTGGATGACGAACGACGCTGGTGCCGCCGTCTGTGCCAGCACCAGCCGCAGCGCGCTGTCCGATCTGCTGGCGCCCCAGCTGGCGCGCTTTGCCGCCGCGCAGGGCGGCGCTGACGGGCCCGCTCAGTCAGCCGTCGCATCGCGCTGGCTGCATTTGTTGCACGAAGAAGATGCGCCGAGCGCGCTGGCGCTGGCCGCCCGGTTGGAGCGTGTGCTCGACGGCCTCAACGCCGATGGCCTCGGGCGCTGGATCCTGGCGGGCCTGCGCCATCACCCGACCGACCGGCAACGCCAGCGCGCCTGGTTCAGTTTGGACGATGCACAGGCCGTCGCCGCACTGCACGGCGAGGCCGGTGCCGAGCCGCTGCAACGCGCCTTGCCCTCGCTCAATCTGCTGGCCGACGGCCTGTTGGGCCCGCTCGGTGACGTGGCGTTTCGCCCGCGTGCCGGCCCCGCGATGCGGGTGCAGCCACGCCAGCAGACCCAACTCAATGCGCCGCGTCTGCGCCCGGTGCTCACGACCACGCATCTACTGGTGCCCGACGACTATACGGTGTTCGACGGCGCCGGCGACCGGCTGCGGCTGTACCGCGCAGCGGTCGCGCATGCCGTCGCGCACCGGCGCCATTCACAACCGGCGCGGCCGGCGGGCACGCTCAAGCCGATGGGCATTGCCGTGGTCTCGGCAATGGAAGACGCGCGCGTTGAGCATCTATTGCTACGCGACCTCCCTGGCGTGCGGCGCTGGTTCATCGACGCGCTGGCGCCGGTGCCGGACCCGCGCGACCTGGGCTTTGCCGCGCTGCTGTCGCGCATGGACCGGGCTCTGATCGATGCGGCGTACCAGGACGACAACTACTGGGTCAACAAGGCGCGCCGGCTGTTCGATGCCACTGCCGCTTCGGCCGGGCTGTCCGACTACGACGCGTTCCGTGCGGTGGCGGCGATCCTCGCCAACGATCTGGGCCAGATGCGCGTGCAGTTCAATCCGCAGCAATTCGTGGTGCCGGCACCGTACCGCGATGACCACAGCTATCTATGGCGGTTCGCCGATGCCCAGACGCCGCCGGACGAGGCATTGGCGGTGCAGGAACAAAGCGCGCGCGCGCCGTTGGACGCTTCACCACCTCCTGACGACGAGAGCGGCGAGGCGCAAGCCGGTGGTCCCGAGATGGAACTCGGCCGTTTCAGCTACCCCGAATGGGACCGACGTATCGAACGGCTGCGGCCTGATTGGTGCACCGTCATCGAGAAGCTGCCGGCCTGGCAAGGTATGGGGGTGGCGCGCGAGAAGGCGGGACGTAATGCGACCCTGTCCGCATTGGCGCTGCCGCGTGCGCGCCGCTTCAGCCGTACCCGTCGGTTGCGCCGCCAATGGGAGGGCGACGATGTCGATCTGAACGCCGCCATCGAGGTGATGGTCGACCGGCGCTCGCGCCTACAACCCGAACCGCGCCTGTTCATGCGACCGGGTCGCGAACTGGGGTTGTCGAGCATCCTGGTGCTGCTGGACCTGTCGGCTTCGGCCAACGACCGTGTCGGTGGCGCGGCGCTTTCTTTGCTCGACATCGAAAAGCAGGCCGCTCTGCTGCTCGCCGAATCGGTCACGCCCGACGGCGACCGGTTGGCGATCCATGGCTTTTCATCGAACACGCGCGCCGAGGTGTACTACTACCGGCTGCTCGAGTTCGGCGCGCCGCCGACCCCCGTTTCACGCGGCATGATCGACGCGGTACAGGCGCGCTATTCGACGCGCATGGGCGCCGCTTTGCGCCACGCTACCCACTTGCTGCGACACGAACCGGCTGGTCAGCGCGCGATCCTGCTGGTGACCGACGGCGCGCCCTCGGACATCGATGTGCACGAGCCTCGCTACCTCACCGAAGACGCCCGCGCCGCCGTGTCGGAGGCGCGCCGTGACGGCGTGCTGACCCATTGCATCGCTGTCGATGCTGCAGCCGACCCCTATGTGCGGCGCATTTTCGGTTGGCGCAACTACAGCGTGGTCGACGACGTGCAAAGCCTGCCGGCGCAAGTTCAGCGCGCCTACGCGCGACTGGTGTCCCGCTGAGCCGCCGTTAAGCTAAGCGCTGACCTGACGCATCCCATTCCCTTATGCCCCTTATTCCCCCGCCGCAGTGCCGGCTTTCGCAGCAAACATCGCCCCGCAGGAGGCCGCACCATGGCTGACAAAGACCCGGTTCGGGTCGGCATTCTTTTTTCGGAAACGGGCGTCACCTCGACCATTGGACTGTCGCAACTGCAAGGTGCACTGCTCGGGATCGAAGAGATCAACGAGGCTGGTGGCATCGACGGCCGCGAGCTTGTCGCGGTGCGCTACGACCCGCAATCTCAGCCGGCGCGCTACGCCGAATTGGCCGAACGGCTCATCGTGCAGGACGGGGTCAACGTGATCTTCGGTTGCTACATGTCGAGCAGCCGCAAGGCGGTGATCCCGGTGATCGAGAAGTGGAACAAGCTGTTGTTCTACCCCACGCTCTATGAAGGCTTCGAGTATTCCGGCAATGTGATCTACACCGGTGCCGCGCCCAACCAGAACAGTGTGCAATTGGCAGAGTTCATGACGGCCAACTTTGGCGCGCGGGTGTACCTGATCGGCTCGGACTACATCTATCCCTACGAGTCGAATCGCATCATGGGCGAGCTGGTGCTGCAGCGGCCCGGGAGCGAGAAGTTGGCCGAGCGCTACGTGGCGCTAGACGCCACCGAAAAAGACTACGCCGCGGTGATCGCCGACATCCGCGACAAGCGGCCCGATTTCATTTTTTCAACGGTGGTCGGCGAGTCCACAGCGGCGCTGTACCTTGCTTATGCCGAGGCCGGTTTCGACCCCAAGACCATGCCCATCGCCAGCCTGACGACATCGGAGGCCGAGATCTCGCAAATGGCGCGTGGCGTAGCGGCGGGCCACTACACCTCGGCGCCATATTTCCAGTCGATCCAGTCGGACGCCAATCGGCGCTGCTTGAAGCGGTTGCAAGAGCACTTCGGCGATGGCAGTGTGCCCAACCTGTGCTGGGAGTCGTCGTATTTTCAGATGCACATTTTTGCCAACGCGCTCCGCCAGTCGGGCGACGAAGGCATCGCGCGCTTGCTGCCGCATATTCTGGGCAGTGAATTCGATGCGCCGCAGGGGCGCGTGAAGATCGACCCGACCAACCATCACACCTGTCTGTACCCCCGCATCGGGCGAGTCAACGTCGACGGGCAGTTCACCATCGTGCGGCAGGCCACGCGCTCGGTGTACCCCGATCCGTACCTGGTCACCCATTCGCTGGGCGACTGGACCGCCAAACTCGACACGCTGCCGGTGTGATGTCCGACAGCACTGCCTCTCGCTCCGTGCTGCGTCCCGCGGTACGTGCAACGCCCGTGCAGTTGAAGGAACTGCGTGCGCTGAAGATCGCGGTGATCCATCCAGACGACGCCGATGGACAGCAATTGACTCAGCAATTGCAGCGCATCGGCTGCCAGGTCCAGGCATTCTGGCCACCGGTGCAAACATTGCCGGCAGGCATCGATATCGCGTTCATGGCGGTACGGCCCGACATCATCGGCCTGCAGTTTGAATGGACGCAACGCGACGATGCCCCTGCGGTGATCGCGGTCGTCACGTATGAGAACCCGACCATCGTCGAAGCGGTGCTGGGCTTGGGTGCGCGCGCAGTGCTGCCGTCACCGGTACGTTCGTTCGGGTTGCTGTCGGCGTTGGTGCTGGCGCGCGAGGCACACAAAGAAAATCGCTCGCTGGCACGGCGCCTGCGCAAGGTCGAGGCCAAGCTGCTCGGCGTGCGCCATGTGGCCGATGCCAAGGCGATCCTCATGAAGGCGAATCAGATCTCCGAAACCGAAGCCTACGACCTGATGCGCGACCAGGCGATGAGCAAGCGTAGCCCGGTGGAAGACATCGCCACAGCTATCGTCAATGCGCACGAAGTTTTGTCGCTGGGCCGCAAGTAAATCGCGCGGATCATCGGTTAGTTGGTGTCATGCTGCTGAATTGAAAGCGGGCTTGCTGGCCGCGAAGGAAGCAAAGGATCGCCAGCTTGACCTTCAGCACCGACGCGTTCACGTGGCTCAGCCAATCCGGTTGGTCGCGGTGGCCTTGGAGTTCCATGCGGCTGACGAAGGTCGACTTGGGCAGCGGCCGCAGTGGCGAAACCTTGCCTGGCGTTGGGGGTTGCTGCGCCGCCGCGTGTGGCTAATATCCATCCGTCAGTAGCCCGTAAGTGCGCCCGTCGACATTACCGCCCACAGGCGTTCCCGTCATTACAAGCAGGTTCAGGAGACAACCATGAGCAGCGCATCTACGATCGAATCGGTTCTTGTCGAGAACCGTGTTTTTCCCCCGGACGAACGCGCGCAAAACGGCGCGCGCATCGCCAGCATGGCGGCGTACGACGCGCTGTGCAAGGAAGCCCAGACCGATCCCGAGGGCTTCTGGACGCGCCTCGCCAAAGAGAACCTGACCTGGACGACGCCCTTCACGCGCACGCTCGACGAGTCGAACGCGCCGTTTTATCAATGGTTCGGCGACGGCGAACTCAACGCCAGCGCCAACTGCCTCGACAAGCACATGGGCACGCCTGTCGAGAACAAGACGGCGATCATCTTCGAAGCCGACGACGGCACGGTCACCCACGTCACCTACAAGGAACTGCTGGCGCGCGTGAGCCAGTTTGCCAACGGGCTGAAGGCAGCAGGTATTCAGAAGGGCGACCGCGTCATCGTCTACATGCCGATGACGGTCGAGGGTGTCATCGCGATGCAGGCCTGCGCCCGCATCGGTGCAACGCACAGCGTCGTGTTCGGCGGCTTTTCGGCCAAGGCGCTGCAGGAACGCATCATCGACGCCGGTGCCGTGGCGGTGATCACTTGCAACTACCAGATGCGCGGCGGCAAGGAACTGCCGCTGAAGGCGATCGTGGACGACGGCATCGCGCTCGGCGGCTGCGAGTCGATCAAGAACGTGCTGGTGTACGAGCGCACCAAAACCGCCTGCAACATGGTGGAAGGTCGAGACAAGACTTTCGACGGGCTGCTGCAGGGGCAGAGCACCGATTGCCCAGCCACGCCGGTAAACGCCGAGCACCCGCTCTTCATCCTTTACACGTCGGGCTCGACCGGCAAGCCCAAGGGTGTGCAACACGCGACTGGAGGCTATTTGTTGTGGGCCAAGCTCACGATGGACTGGACCTTCGACATTCGTCCCGAAGACGTCTTCTGGTGCACCGCCGACATCGGCTGGATCACCGGCCACACCTACGTCGCCTACGGTCCGCTGGCGGCCGGCGCCACGCAAGTGGTGTTCGAAGGCGTGCCGACGTTCCCGCACGCAGGCCGCTTCTGGCAAATGATCGAGAAGCACAAGGTCTCGATTTTCTACACTGCGCCAACGGCCATCCGCTCGCTGATCAAAGCGGCCGAATCCGACGAAAAGGTGCATCCGAAGAACTGGGATCTGTCGAGCCTGCGCATCCTCGGTTCGGTCGGCGAGCCCATCAACCCTGAAGCCTGGATGTGGTACCACCGGAATATCGGCCACGAGAAATGTCCGATCGTAGACACTTTCTGGCAGACCGAAACGGGAGGCCACGTGATCACGCCGTTGCCTGGCGCGACGCCGCTGGTGCCGGGTTCGTGCACCTTGCCGCTGCCGGGAATCATGGCCGCCATCGTCGATGAAACCGGCAAGGATTTGCCCAACGGCGCCGGCGGCATGCTGGTCATCAAGCGGCCGTGGCCTTCGATGATCCGCACCATCTGGAACGACCCGGAGCGCTTCAAGAAGAGCTACTTTCCGGAAGAGATGGGCGGCACGATTTATCTGGCGGGCGACGGCGCCGTGCGCAGCACCGATCGCGGCTACTTTCGCATCACCGGACGCATCGACGACGTACTCAACGTGTCGGGTCACCGGCTCGGCACGATGGAAATCGAATCGGCGCTGGTCTCCAAGACCGACATCGTGGCCGAGGCTGCCGTGGTCGGCCGTCCGGACGATGTGACGGGCGAGGCGGTGTGCGCCTTCGTCGTCCTCAAGCGCGGTCGACCCACCGGCGACGAGGCCAAGCAGATCGCCAACGAACTGCGCGCGTGGGTGGCGAAAGAAATCGGTCCCATCGCCAAGCCCAAGGACATTCGTTTTGCCGACAACCTGCCCAAGACGCGCAGCGGCAAGATCATGCGGCGCCTGTTGCGCAGTATCGCCAAGGGCGAAGCCATCACGCAGGACACCTCGACGCTGGAAAATCCCGCGATCCTCGAACAACTCGGTCAAGCATACTGACGGGTCGTTTATCGGGAGTGAATCATGGGTGTCAGAACCGGAGCGTTGGTGTTGGTAGTGGTGTTGATCGCGGCATTGGCTGCGCTCAACTGGGGCGGGCTGTCTGCGCCGACGATCATGTCGATCGGCGTGATGCAGGTGACGGCGCCGCTCGGGCTCATCATGCTGGGGCTGACCGCCTTGCTCGGGCTGATGTTCCTGATCTACGTGTTCTATCTGCAGAGCACGTTGATGCTCGACACGCGTCGCCACACCAAAGAGCTGCAGGCGCAGCGTGAATTGGCCGACAAGGCCGAGGCCTCGCGCTTTACCGAGTTGCGGGCCTTCATCGAGGCGCAGGAGCAGAAACAGGCGACACGTGCCGCCGATATGGAGCGCGCTGTGCTGGCCCGGGTAGATCAGTCGGACAACACGATGGCTGCACACATCGGGCAACTGGAAGACCGGCTCGACCGCCGCTCGGCGACCATCATCACGCCACCGCCGGGCGCCTGACTCGGCGCACCGTCAGCGCTGTCGGTTACTTGGTCGAAAGCACCCAGGCAGCCAGCTTCCGGGCGTCGGCGTCGCTGACTTGCGTGTTGGCCGGCATTGGCACCGGCCCCCAAACACCGGAGCCGCCCTTCTTGATCTTGGTCGCCAGCATGTCGACCGCGCCCTTGTCGTCCTTGTATTTGGCGGCCACGTCCTTGAACGACGGTCCCAGCACCTTGCGCTCGACCGCGTGGCAGCTCATGCAGTTCTTCGATGTCGCCAACACCAAATCAGCTGGGTCGGCTATGGCGGTGCCAGTCACGAAGAGGCCGAAAACGACGGACAACAGTACTTTTTTCATGGATCGCGCTTCGAGGTGCAGGTTACATTCTGGTAACAAGCATTGTAGGTAGCCCGTGTTCCGGCGCCCAATGCCTGATCGATTCCCCCTGAAAGATGCGCCATGTTGTTTTTGCTGATCGGTGTGTTGGGCGCGGTGTTGAAGTACTTCGAGGTCGGCTTCATCGCCCAATGGAGCTGGTGGATCGTGCTGATTCCGTTCGCTTTCGCAGTCGCCTGGTGGGCCTATGCCGATGCGTCCGGCTACACCAAGCGCCGCGTGATCGAGAAAGAAAACCTGCGCAAGCAAAACCGCATCGACCGCCAGCGCAGCGCGCTGGGCATGTTGAACAGCCGGTCGGCGCAGAAGCGGCGCAAGTAAGCGCAGGGCGATCGACCGACCGCCTAGCGTCGATCAGTACTTGTCCAGCACCGCTCCCGAACTCGCGCTCGACGCATTGAACGCGAACTTGGCCTGCACGCCGCGCGTGTAGCGCGGCGCCGGCGCCTTCCACGCTTTGCGGCGCTTGTCGATCTCGGCTTCGGGCACGTTCAATTCGAGCACCAGCTCGTGCGCGTCGATGGTGATCGAGTCGCCTTCTTCGACGAACGCGATGGTGCCGCCGGCATAGGCTTCCGGAGCGACGTGGCCCACGACCATGCCCCAGGTGCCGCCGGAAAAGCGGCCGTCGGTGATCAGGCCGACAGTTTCACCCAGGCCGGCACCGATCAGCGCGCCGGTAGGGGCCAACATCTCCGGCATGCCCGGTCCGCCTTTGGGGCCGAGGTAGCGCAGCACCATCACGTCGCCAGCGACAATCTTGCCGGCCAAGATGGCGGCCAAGGCCGATTGTTCGTCGTCGAACACGCGCGCCGGGCCGGTGATGACAGGGTTCTTCAGACCGGTGATCTTGGCAACCGCGCCCTCTGGAGACAGGTTGCCCTTGAGGATGGCGAGGTGACCCTGCGCGTACATCGGCTTGTCGATCGGGCGGATCACGTCCTGGTCGGCGCGCGGGACGTCAGGCACATCTTTCAGCACTTCGGCAATGGTCTCGCCGGTGATGGTGATGCAGTCACCGTGCAACAGGCCGGCCTTCAGCAACACTTTCATCACTTGTGGAATGCCACCGGCCTTGTGCAGGTCGACCGCCAGGTATTTGCCGCTCGGCTTCAGGTCGCACAGCACGGGCACTTTCTTGCGCATGCGCTCGAAGTCGTCGATGGTCCATTCGACGTCGGCCGTGTGCGCGATCGCCAGGAAGTGCAGCACCGCGTTGGTCGAGCCACCGGTCGCCATGATCACCGCCACCGCGTTCTCGATCGCCTTCTTGGTCACGATGTCGCGCGGCTTCAGGTCCTTCTTGATCGCCTCGATCAGCACCTTGGCCGACTCCTTGGCCGAGTTCTGCTTTTCGTCGTGCGGATTGGCCATGGTCGACGAGTAGGGCAGCGACATGCCGAGTGCCTCGAACGCGCTCGACATCGTGTTCGCGGTGTACATGCCGCCGCACGAGCCGGGACCGGGAATGGCGCGCATCTCGATCTCGCGCAGGTCTTCGTCGCTCATGTTGCCGGCGGCGTTCTGGCCGACCGCTTCGAACACGCTGACGATGTTCAGGTCTTGCCCCTTGTAGCGGCCCGGCAGGATGGTGCCGCCGTAGACGTAGATCGCCGGCACGTTGGCGCGCAGCATGCCCATCATGCCGCCCGGCATGTTCTTGTCGCAGCCGCCGACCACCAGCACGCCGTCCATCCACTGACCACCGACGCAGGTCTCGATGCAGTCGCTGATGACTTCGCGACTCACCAGCGAGTACTTCATGCCTTCGGTGCCCATCGCCATGCCGTCGCTGATGGTCGGTGTGCCAAACACCTGCGCATTGCCGCCGGCTTCCTCGATCCCTTCGATGGCCGCATCGGCCAGTTTCTGCAGGCCCGAGTTGCACGGTGTGATGGTGCTGTGGCCGTTGGCCACGCCGACCATCGGCTTCTTGAAGTCGGCCTCCTGGTAGCCCATGGCATAGAACATCGAACGGTTGGGCGCGCGCGCTTTGCCTTCGACGATGTTGGCGCTGCGGCGGTTGATCTGGAGGGGTTCGTTGGCCATGGTGTCTCTCGTTGGGTGATCTTGTGGGACGCCCAGTATCGGCCGAACGATTGATTGCTTCCAATCCTATTTTGGGAGGCATTGATATGCTGCGCGTATGAAAGAAGCCATAGTGGATCTGCGTGCCTGGCGGCAGTTCGTCGCTGTCGCAGAAGAACTGCACTTTGGGCGCGCGGCAGTGCGACTGCACATGACGCAGCCGCCGGTGACGCAGGCGATCGCGCAGCTCGAGAAGACGCTCGGCGTGATGCTGTTCGACCGAACGCGACGCCGCGTTGCGCTGACTCCGGCCGGCGAAACGTTGTTGCCGGACGTACGCGAACTGCTGGCCCGAGCACAGGCGCTTCCCGCCCGTGCTCGGGCTGCTGCCGCAGGTGAAGTGGGCCGTGTGCGGCTCGCGTTCGTTTCGACCATCGGCTTCGAGACACTGCCGGCCTGGGTGCGTGAATTCAGGGCGCTGTGCCCCGAGGTCGCGCTCGAACTCGTAGAAGCAACCGGCGACGCGCAGCTCGAAGCCTTTGCGCGCGGCGACATCGACGCCGGCCTCATGCTGCATTCGCCAGGCTTCGCGCCGCCGGGGCTGGAGCGCCTGCCGGTGTCCGAAGAGCCGCTGGTGCTCGCGTTGCCGGCACGGCATCCGCTGGCCCGCGTAAATCGACCGTCGCTGAGCGATGTGCTGGCGCAACCGCTCGTGATCTTTCCGCGGCGCATCCTGCCTTCCCTGCACGATGCCATCGTCGGTCTGTATCACACGGCCGGCCTGGCACCTGCCATCGCGCAAGAGGCGATCCAGATGCAGACCATCGTCAACCTTGTGTGGGGCGCCATCGGCGTGGCGTGGGTGCCTCAGAGCGTGACGCAATTCCGTCGTGCCGGCGTGGTTTATAGGAAAGCAGAGGAGCTGGCATCCGCCACGCGGCGCAAGTCGTCACCTGTGTTGCCGGGCTGCGAGACGAGTCTGGTGTGGCCTGCGCAAAATGCCAACGCGGCGCTGGCATGCTTCGTGGCGTTCGTGCGGCAGCGGGGCGGCGGCTGAGTTCGACCGCAGCGATACGCCCGACGCCGACTCGAACATGGCGGCAGGGCGCGGCACAATGTCCGCATGCTCATGTATCCGCAGATCAACCCCGTTGCCCTCCAGCTCGGACCGATCGCCATCCACTGGTATGGCCTGACCTATCTGGCCGCATTCGCGCTCTTCTTTTTTCTGGCGACGCGGCGCCTGCGCCACGAGCCGTACCGATCGCTCGATAGCGCAGCGGCATGGGCGCGCAAAGACATCGAGGACATGCTGTTCCTCGGCGTGATGGGTGTCATCGTCGGCGGCCGGCTGGGCTATTGCATCTTCTACAAACCCGGCTACTACCTGACGCATCCGCTCGAAATCTTCTTCGTTTGGCAGGGTGGCATGAGCTTTCACGGCGGCATGCTCGGCGTCATCGCTTCCATGATCTGGTATTCCCATTCGCGGGCGCGGCCGTTCTGGCAGGTGATGGACTTCATCGCGCCGTGCGTGCCGTTGGGGCTGGCGGCGGGGCGCGTCGGCAACTTCATCAACGGCGAGCTGTGGGGCCGCTTCAGCAGTCCCGATCTGCCGTGGGGCATGGTGTTTCCGCAGAGCGGCTCGATGCTGCCGCGGCATCCGTCGCAGGTGTATCAGTTCCTGCTCGAAGGCATTCTGCTGTTCGTGCTGCTGTGGCTCTATGCGCGCAAGGAACGCAAGCAAGGCCAGGTGGCGGCGATGTTCCTGATCGGCTACGGCATCTTCCGTTTCATCGCCGAGTTCTTTCGCGAACCGGACGACTTTCTCGGCCTGCGGGCGCTCAACCTGAGCCAGGGCCAATGGCTCTGCGTGCCGATGGTGCTGTTCGGCATCGGCCTCTGGTTGTGGGCCGCGCGGCGCCCGGTGCCGGCACGGGTCACGACGTTATAGGAGGGGGACGTGGACATGGCGGAGATTCCGAACCTGGTCGGGCCGCAATACGGCGCTTTCGTCAACAGCGAAATCAAGCGCTGGGCTGGCGTCGTGAAAGCCTCGGGGGCCAAGCTCGAATGACGGTCGCGGTGAGCGCCTCGGTCTCTCTGCAGCGCGAGGGTCACGTCGCATGGGTCACGCTCGCGAACGCATCCAGGCTGAATGCGATGACGCGTGCCATGTGGCGCGAACTGCGTGACGTGTTCGCCGTTGCCGGCAACGACGAAGGCTTGCGGTGCATCGTCGTGCGCGGTGCCGGCAGCGCCTTTTGCGCGGGTGGCGACATCTCGGAGTACCCGTCGTTTCGATTCGACACCGAGCGGCTCCGCGCTTTCCACGAGGACGAGGTGTGGGCCGCGCTGCAGGCGATGCTCGACTGCCGCGTGCCATTGGTCGCGCAGATCGAAGGCGCTTGTATGGGCGCCGGCCTGGAGATCGCGAGCTGCTGCGACATCCGCATCGCCGGCGTCTCCGCGAAGTTCGGCGCACCGATCGCCAAGCTGGGCTTCCCGATGGCGCCGCGCGAAGCCGCGTTGGTGTACGGTGCGATGGGTGACGTGCTCGCGCGCGACATGCTGCTGGCGGCCGGCGTGCACAGCGCCGCTCGCTTGTACGACGCGGGCTTTTTGCTGCATGTACTGCCCGACGCCGAGGTGCCAGTCGCCGCGCGCGACCATGCGCTGCGAATCGCGGCGCTGGCACCACAGGCCGCGCGATTCAACAAGCGCACTTTCGCTGCCTTGAACGAGTCGGTATCGAGCGAGGTTCAGGGCCTGCTGCGGGGCGCGTACGACTATGCCGATTCTCCCGAGCACCACGAAGGCATTGCTGCCTTCCTCGCCAAACGCGCTCCCGTTTTTTGACGTGGCTTGCCCTAGTCGTGGCGGGATCTCGAACGCGCCAGCGTCATGATCGCCAATCTGCTCGATGCGCTCGATGCGCTCGATCTGGAGCCCGGTGCGCGTACCGCAGTGCAGGTCGAAAAATCGGTCGAGGCGTCGTCGCCGAACTGCCGCGAAACGCCATGGGCAAGGTTCAGAAGGCGCGGCTGCGAGAGCAGCACAAAGCGTTGTTCTCGCGCTGACCTCGAGAATAAACCCGCACCCAAGAAAACGGCCCCGGGATCCTAAGGTTCTCGGGGCCGTTGTTTCGAATAGGTGTCTGCGAATGGAGCCGAACCCGCATCCTGAACCAGGGTTCAGGTGGGCGAGGGCAGCAGGGCTTCGGGTTCATCTTACGCGAGATGATCACGCCTACCTAGCGATGTACCAAGCCCGGCTCCGGAGAGCATTGGAACAAGGAAATATTAAGTTCGACAACACCGCAGACAAGCACGAGTCTACGCCAGCCCCACGCTCGCTGTGTAGGCCATCAGAGCAAATGTCCATCGCCCGCGAGGGCATTGTCGAGGCGCTGCAAAAGCTGCGGCAGGCGTGGGTCGTCCAGCTCGGCGTGATTCGCTGTATCTGAGGGCGTGGCCATCCTCAAGAGCGGTGCGACCGGGCTCCCGGCTGCGGCGACGGGCGCGGGCGCGACCTCGGCAGCAGATGCGAATGCGGCCTGCGCCTGAATCAAATCGAACGCGATATTCAGCGAGGCCAGCACGGCGATGCGGTCGCGCGCCTTCACCTTGCCGGCATCGCGAATCTTGCACATGGCAGCGTCGACGTGGTCGACCGCGCTGCGCAATTGCGACTCGCCGTCTGCGGGGCAGCCGAGCAAATAGCTCTGGCCCATGATCTGTACTTCTATCTGCTTCATGCTGCGGAATCTTCAGGAGAGGGTGGGTCGGCCGGCAGCCTTTCGAGCAGCGCGTCGATGCGCGTTCGAGCGGCAGCGAGCCGCGATTTGAGCGCGTCGCGCTCCCGCGTCAGCGCATCGACCTGTTCCTGCAACAGCGCATTGGTGCGTTGCACCTCTTCGTGGCGAACCAGGAGACGCTCGACTCGGTCGGCGATCTGGTCAATGGGACTGGCGGCGGACATGGGTCTGGATTGTAGGTTCCCGCGATTGCAAGTTCTTTCAATTTAGAATCCGCCCCGTTGGTGCTCGCGCCGTGGTTCACGCGGCGCAGTTCAACGGGAAGCAGGAGTCGCGGTCTTCACCATAACGAAGACCGAAGCCACCTGCGCTGCCCCCGCAACGGTCAAACAGACGATGCCGGCGTTCATGCGCCGACATCACTTTCCCCAGCAGCCACTGGGCGCCCTGAAACAGGCGCCTGGGAAGGCGGGTCGAGCACTCTGTCAGCCCGGATACCGGCCAACGAAGCGGCAAGCCGCGCGCGTCACCGTTGGGTGGTGCGCGCAGCCGGCCATTACGCTCAATTACCGGCGGGGAAGCCGGTGACGGGCATTGCTATCCGGTCCTTTCAAATGAAAACCAGTGTTCCCCTGCTTGCCGCCTTGCTGCAAGTGCCACTCCTTGCGCTCGCACAAAGCCCGTCATCGCTCAGCGAAACGGTGGTCACCGCGACCCGCGTGCCCCAGCCCCGGTCTGAATTGGTCGCTGATGTGTCGATCGTCGACCGTGAAACGATCGAGCGCAGCGGCGCCGTTGGCGTTGCTGATGTGTTGGCACGTCTACCTGGCGTCGAAATCACGCGCAACGGTGGTGTCGGCAACACAACCAGCGTGTTCCTTCGCGGCGCCGACACGCGTTTCACGGCTGTGTATGTCGATGGCGTGCGTGTCGATTCGCAGTCGACCGGCGGTGCTACATGGGAAAGCATTCCGCTGGCGCAGATCGACCGCATTGAAGTGCTGCGAGGCCCGGCCGCGGCGGTCTACGGCTCGGACGCCATTGGCGGCGTGATCCAGCTCTTCACGCGGCGCGGCGAAGGGGTTGCCACTCCGTACGTCGGCTTCGGTTTCGGCAGCAAGGGCTTGCGTACATCGCAGGCCGGTGTCAGTGGTTCGGTTGGCGCTTTTGACTATTCGATCGGCGCGGCGTATCAGGAAAACGCTGGGTTTGACGTACGCACGCCATCGGTCGCCAACCATGATCCGGACAAGGACTACTACCATGCGAGCTCGGCTAACGTGCGACTCGGCTACCAGATCAACGCGCAGCACCGGATCGACGCCACGGTGCTCGAGAGCGAAACCAATTCGGGCTACGACAACTATGGCTACAACCCGAAGCAGCCGGTGAACGACCGCAATCTCTACCATTTGCGAACCGCCGGCCTGAGTTGGTCGGCGCAGTGGACAGAGGCCTACAGCACCAAGCTTTCGGTGACCGACTCAAACTCACGATACGAAACGACGCCGTCGGCTTACATCACGCAAACGCAGCTGCGCAATTACCTGTTCCAGAACGAGTACCGCCTCGGCGCCAGCCTGTTCACCGCGGCTTTAGAGCGTCGTGAGGACAAGCTCTTCAACCCGGCACTGGACAGCTTCAGCACCACCATCTTCAGGAAGCGCTCGCAAGACGCGCTGGCGCTCGGCTACGGTTTCAATCAGGGCGCCCATTCGCTGCAACTGAACGTGCGTCATGACAACGACAGCGAGTTCGGTGGCAAGACCACCGGCAGCGCGGCCTACGGCTATTCGTTTGCGCAGAACTGGCGTGCGACCGCTTCGGCTGGCACGGCATTCCGCGCACCCACCCTGTACCAGCGCTTCAGCGAATACGGCAACGCGGCCCTGCAGCCCGAGACCTCGCTCAACGCCGAGATCGGATTGCGATACGCCGATGCCGCGACAGCAGGCAGCATCGCGGCCTACCGCAATCGCGTGCGAAATCTCATCACTTTCGACAATGACTCGACCGCGTGCAGCTCCGGCTTCGGTTGCTACGCGAACACCGCCCGCGCCGTGCTGCGGGGCGTTACCCTTGCGGGCAGCCATCACATCGGCGACGTGACGTTGCGCGGTTCGCTCGACTTCCAGGACCCGAAGGACGCCGAGACAGACAAGCTGCTGGCCTTGCGCTCGCGTCGGCATGCCACGCTGGGTGCTGACTGGCGTGTTGCCGGATGGACCTTGGGTGCCGAAGTTCAAGCCTCGGGCTTTCGCTATGCGGATGCGGCCAACAAGAAGACGCTCGGTGGTTACACGCTGTTCAATCTCAGTGCGAGCACCGAGATTGTTCGCGACGTCACGCTTTTGGCGCGCGTCGACAACTTGGGTGACACAAACTACCAGCTGGTCGATGGCTACGCAACTCCGGGCCGTGCTGTCTATGTCGGGGTCAAGTGGCAGCCACACTGAACGCCATGACGACGGTCTGCGCAATGGCTTTCCGCTGACGATGCCGCATTCCTTGTACCCCGATGAGCGCGCGGCTGACCGGCCGCGCGAGTTCATTCTCGGCGGCCAGAGGAGCGGCAAGTCACGACTCGCCGAGCAGCGGGCGGTCGACTGGCTTGCTGCGTCATCCGATCACCGTGCAGTGATGGTGGCGACGGCGCAGGCGCACGACGACGAGATGCGCGCGCGCATCCTGCGACACCGGCAGGACCGCGCTCTTCGCTTGCCAGCGATGTCAACTGTCGAGGAGTCTTCCGCACTGGCCGAGGCCATCGTTGCGCATTCCGCTGCCGATACGATGGTGGTCGTCGACTGCCTTACGCTGTGGCTTACCCACCTGCTGATGCCCTACACGCCCCGCACTCCCCACATGTCGTATGTGTCGGACGGTCCGGCGACGGACATGGCCTTACCTATCGACGCGACCCAGCGTATTGCAATGCTCGTCGCTGCCTTGCGCGGCGCGCGCGGCCCGATCGTGCTGGTCGGCAATGAGATCGGCCTCGGCGTCATCCCATTGGGCGGTGAAACGCGTGCTTTCGTCGATGCTTTGGGCCGGCTCAACCAGGAAGTGGCCGCAGCATGCGATCGCGTCACGCTGATGGTGGCCGGCTTGCCGCTGACGTTGAAGGCGCCGGCGCGGCCGGTTTGACGGACATGAACAAGATCATCGCGGCGCTCTGGACCATCTGCGTGCCGATGGCGCTGATGTTTGTGGCAGCGCTGCCGGCGCATGCCGTCATCGTCACCGACGAACGCGGCGTCGCCGTTGACTTTTCGCAGCCGCCGCAGCGCATCGTCGCGCTGCTGCCATCGCTCACCGAATCGGTTTGCGCACTCGGCGCCTGCAGCCGGCTCGTCGGTGTCGATCGCTATTCGAATTCACCCGAGCTGGTGCGCGCGTTGCCGCAAGTGGGCGGCGGCCTCGACCCGAACGTCGAAGCCATCGTCGCGCTCAAGCCCGACGTGGTGCTGCTCGCCAAGTCGTCGCGCGTCACGCAGAGGCTGGAGCAACTCGGGCTCAAGGTGCTGGTGCTGGAGCCGAAGAACCATGCCGACGTGCAACGTGTGCTCGATGCGCTCGGTCAGATGCTCGGCGTCGACGATGCGCAGCGCGTGTGGCGTGCGATCGATGCCAGCGTGTCGGCTGCGGCGCAGTCGCTACCGCCCGAAGCCCGGCGGACGCGCGTGTACTTCGAGATCAACAGCACGCCGTACGCGGCGGGTGAGAGCTCCTTCATCGGCGAGACGCTGACGCGGCTGGGCGTGAAGAACATCGTGCCAACCGCGCTCGGACCGTTTCCCAAGCTCAACCCGGAGTACGTCGTTCGCGCCAATCCGGACCTCATCATGGTGGGCGAGCGCAGTGCGCAAGGGCTTGAACAACGGCCCGGCTGGTCACTGATTCGTGCCGTGCGCGACGGGCACATCTGCCGCTTCACTGCGGCGCAGTCCGACGTGCTGGTGCGGCCCGGCCCGCGCATGGGCGAGGCAGCCCGTTTGATGGCGCAGTGCATCGTGGACCAGTCGAAATGACGCAACAACGATGAGCCTCGCTCAAGTCGATCAGCACCGCCGCGCCCTCACGCTGGGCGTTGTTCTGCTCGCGTTGGGTCTTGTGCTCGTGGTGGTCGGCATCGGCATCGGCAGCACCGGTTTCGAGAGTGTGGTCGCCGCCTGGCGGGATCCGGTCGCATTGCAGATCGTCCGCGAGATCCGACTGCCGCGCACCCTCGGCGCCTGGCTCGCCGGCGCGCTGCTCGGCCTGGCCGGTGCGGTGGCGCAGGGGCTCTTTCGCAATCCGTTGGCCGACCCTTATCTGCTTGGCAGCGCATCGGGCGCATCGCTCGGCGTGGCGGTCGCGCTGGTCGTCTTCGGGGCCTCGCCGGCCAGCACGCAGTGGGTGGTCCGGCTCGGCCTCACGGGTGCGGCCTTCGTCGGCGCTGTGCTGGCGGTGCTGCTCACGCTGCTGCTGGCGCGCGGTGTGCAGCAAACGCTGCGCCTGTTGCTGGCCGGCGTGATCGTCGGCGTCGTGCTCGGCGCGGCCAAGGATCTCATCACCATTGCCTCGGCCGACCTGCTTCAGGCGATCCAGGCGTTCATGCTGGGCAGCACCGGCCTCATCGGCTGGAGCGCTTGCGGGGTGATGGCCGCGTTGGCGGTGCTTTGCCTCGTGTGCGCATGGGCGTTGGCGCCGGTGCTCGATGGCCTTGCGCTCGGCGAGGCCACGGCTCGCAGCCTCGGCTTGCCGCTTGGCGCGATGCGCATGGCGCTGGTCGCGGTGCTGTCGATGGCCACTGGCGCCGCTGTCGCGCAGACCGGATTGATCGCCTTTGTCGGCCTCGCCGCACCGCACCTGGTGCGCTCTGCCGTCAAGACCACGCACGCGCGGCTGATCGTGCTGTCGGCGTTGATGGGCGGGCTGCTGTTGATGGCGGCCGACCTGCTGGCACGCTGGCTCGTAGCGCCGCAGGAGTTGCCCGTCGGCGTGCTGACGGGAGTGCTCGGCGGCTCGTATTTGCTGTGGCTCATGCACCGGCGCAGTTCGAGGGGCGGCCTGTCATGACGCTCACGAAGCGCGCCGCCGTCGAATGCAAAGCGTTGAGTGCCGTGCTCGGGACCGCAGAAGTGCTGCACGGCATCGACCTGGCGATCGAGGCGGGCCGATGGACCAGCATCGTCGGACCGAACGGCGCCGGCAAGTCGACGCTGCTGAAGGCGCTCGCCGGCCTGCTGCCGCACCGGGGCGAGGTGCTTCTCTTCGGCGAGCCGATGGCCGCGCTGTCTGGCCGCTCCCGTGCACAGCAGCTCTCGTGGCTCGGGCAGGGCGGAGCGGGCGAGGGCAGCGCCGACGACCTGATGGTCTACGACGTCGCGATGCTCGGTCGCCTGCCGCACCAGCGCTGGCTCGCCGCACCAAGCGAACGCGACCGCGCAGCCGTCGAACGGGCGCTGCGCAGCACCCAGGCGTGGGACTGGCGCATGCGGCCGCTCGGCCAGCTCTCCGGCGGCGAACGGCAGCGCGTGTTGCTGGCCCGCGCGTTGGCGGTCGAAGCGCAACTGCTGCTCATGGACGAGCCGCTCGCCAATCTCGATCCACCGCACCAGGCCGACTGGATGACGACCGCGCGCGCGCTCGTCGCCGAAGGGCGCACGGTGGTGAGCGTGCTGCACGAACTCTCGATGGCGCTGGCGGCCGATGCGCTCGTGGTCATGGCGGGTGGCCGCGTGCTGCATCACGGCGCATGCAGCGACCCCGCGACCCATGCAGCGCTCGAAGAAGTGTTCGATCGTCGCATTCGCATCCACCGCGTGGCGGAGCAATGGATCGCTCTGCCTCGCTGAACTCACCGAATTCAACCGCACAAGCGCACCACCGCAGGACCGACTCTCATGGAAATTGAAACACCACCTTCGGCCAAGCCGTATGAAAAGCCCGAAGGGGAGCGCCGCGGCATCGTCATCGTCAACACCGGCGATGGCAAGGGAAAAAGCACTGCGGCTTTCGGTCTGGCCTTGCGCGCGCATGGGCGCGGCAAGCCAGTGAAGGTCTGGCAATTCATGAAAGCGCCAAGCGCGCTCTTAGGTGAACACCGGATGTTCGAGCAACTCGGCATCCCGATCGAAGGCCTCGGCGACGGCTTCGGCTGGAAAGACCAGCACCTCGAACAGTCGGGCCAGCTTGCGCGCGATGGCTGGTTGAAGGCCAAGGCGTCGATCCTGTCGGGCGACTATTTCTTGGTGGTGCTCGACGAGATCACCTGCCCGCTCATCTGCGGCTGGTTGCCGCTCGACGACGTGCTGGTCACGTTGCGCGAAAGGCCCAAGCAGGTGCACGTCGTGCTCACTGGTCGGCGCTGCCCGCCGGAGTTGATCGAACGCGCCGATACGGTCACGGAGATGCAGATGGTCAAGCACGCGTTCACCGCCGGCATCCCGACGCAACGCGGCATCGAGGACTGACCATGTCGCAGCCGACGCCAGACGCCTTCGCAGCAGCCGATCAGCGCGCCGTGTACCGCGCCATCCATGAGCGTCGCGACATGCGGCACTTTGCCGGCGGCGAGGTGGCACCCGCGTTGCTGCGCCG
>NZ_JASJXG010000026.1:0-66331 GCF_035018765.1 Variovorax sp. RTB1 | reverse complement strand
GATTATTTCCACCGGGATGACGATCTCCGCTGCCTTGCGAATCAGGCCTGCTTGCAACGCCCACAGTGCGGCAAGGTGAAAGAGTACGACGCCACCAGCGATGACGGTGTTTCGGGACAAGCCCAGCGCGGTTGGCGGTGAAGAAAAGCGGTCAGACACGATCAACCATTCGAGAGCGCGCACGCCAAAACGTGCCCGCGATGCAGCAGAAACCGCGATTTACTTGCGAAATATCCACCAGACCGAGCCGGCCACGAAAATCAGGCTGCCACCGAGTGCCGAGAAGAGTTCCATGCTTTGCTTTCCGAAATGGAATTAGCAAGCTGGATCGACTGATGCCCGGTTTCGCGGTTCAACGCGGCGACCGGATGCGATGCGCTGCACTGCGCGACGACATCTCGCGCGCAACCTTCACACTGACCACACTGGGTGGCTACGCCGAGTTCGAACTGCACTTCATCGAAGGTCATGCCAGCGCGCGCATGGCGTGCGATGTCACGATCAGAGACTCGGCGGCAAACGCAAACGATCATGGCGGTGAAGCGGCAGATTGGCTGGCTGTTGAAGGAGCATGATTATAAATACGAATCTCTCGCATTTGCAATCGCTATTGGTCAATAGCTCGAACCCTCGTCCGGGCCCTCAGGCTTTCAATACACATCACGCCGATAGCGGCCTTCGCGCGAAAGCGCATTGACTTCCGCGTCGCCGAGGATTTGCCTTAGCGCCGAATCCACGCCCGACGCCATGCCTTTCACGCTGCCACACACGTAGATCGCCGCGCCGCGCTTAACCCAGTTCGTCAGTTCGTCGGCGTGGCGCAGCAACCGGTGCTGAACATAGAGTCGCTCGGTCTGATCGCGCGAAAAAACCATGTCCAGACGCTGCAAATGACCATTGACCTGCCAAGCCTCAATCTCCGCCTGACAGAGAAAGTCGTGCGCAGCGTTGCGCTCGCCGAAGATCAACCAGTTGTCTGCCGTAGCAGCGGACGCTTTCCGGCTGGCAGCGATTGGAGACGCGGTATCGATTGCGCCCTGTGGATCTCGCGCTCGCAGGTGGCTGCGCAGGCCGGCAAGGCCAGTTCCATTACCGATGAGGATGAGCGGCCGATTGGCGTTGCCCTCGAGCCGAAAACGCGCGTGCGGCCGAAGGCGCATCGCAACCGTGTCGCCGATCAAGAGAGTCGAGGTCAGCAAGCCCGATGCCGCACCCAGCGTGCCATCGGGGTGTTGCTCTTGCCGCACCATCAATTCGAGCTGACCATCGATGGCGATCGATGCGATGGAGTAGTCGCGCAGCCTCCCGGCATCGCCAGCAAGCTGAATCTGCACGAGGTCGCCGGAACGCCAGTCCGCAACAACGCTGCGCGGCGGTCCGAACGCGAGTTGATAGATCGGCGCGCCAGCGCTGCCGGCGTTCAACAGCACTCGCGAGACAAGCTGCCAGGGAGCGAACAGGCTGGTTTCACCGGTTGCCGCGCCACTCGGAGTTGTTTCACCTGAGCTGACCGCGTCGTCTGTAGCCGGGGTTCGCCAATGCGCCCGCCATTGGGCCAGGGCCGCCGGATCTCCGTTGTCGACATCGATGCGCGCCACCATCGGTCGGGCGCCGGTGCGTGTCAGCCACTTGTCGATGTCTCGCCCGAAGCCGCAGAAATTGTCGTAGCCACGGTCGCCCAAAGCGAGGACGGCGTAGCGCAGCGCCGGCAGTTTCAGCGACAGGCCCATCACTTTCTCGGCGAAGACGGCGGCGCCATCCGGCGCATCGCCTTCGCCATAGGTGCTGGCGATAACGAAGGCGCGTTTTGCGCTTTCGAGCGTCGTCGCATCGACCTCGTCGAGCGGCAATACACGCGTCGACGTGCCGGCGTCGTGCAACCAGCGCGCGGTTTCCCAAGCGATCGATTCGGCTTGCCCGGTCTGGCTGGCGAACAGGACCAGTGCTGGTTCTGTGGTTCCATCGCCGGCCAGCGCTTGCGCCGCGAGACGCTTTGCAGCGTGCCGTCTGCGCTGCCTGATGAACACCGCCGAACACAACGCGGCGTAGCCCAGCAGCGTCGCGCCTGCGCCCACCGTGCGGACCAACATGTCGCTCATTGCGCCAAGGTATCGCGTGAATTCCACGCCGAGCTGGCGCGCACGTCCAGCGCGTCGGTGCCCCGGCAAACGAATCGTGCGGCGATGTCGCCCGTCTCCGCAAACGCCATGCCGTCGACGGGCCCGAGAACCGTGAGCACTGTCGCCAGTGCGTCTGCTTCCATGCAGGACCGATGCAGCACGGTCACCGCAGCGAGTTCGTTTGAAACCGGCTCGCCGCTGCGTGGATCGATGGTGTGCGACCAGCGCCTGCCGTCGCGCTCGCGCGTGTGCCAGCGGTCGCCGGACGTTGCGATGGCAAGGTCGTTGAGTTGCACACGTTGCGGCGTGCCGTCGGTTTCGGAAAGCGACGAGTCGATCATGACTTGCCATGGACGACCGTCTGGTCGCCGTCCGGCGCCGCGGAGTTCGCCACCGATCTCCATCAGAAAGTCATGCAGCCCGATTGCGTGAAGCGACGCAACACAATGGTCGACGGCAAAGCCTTTTGCGATGCCTGAAAAATCGAGCGCCAAGCCGCCCGGCTGGAGCAAAGTCGCGGTGGCCGCATCGAAGGCAAGCCCTTGCCACCCGGTGCGCGCGCGTGCCTCGGCGACTGCCTCGGCCGACGGAACGAATGCCGCTGTCGACTCGTCCGCGTCCGGACCGAATGCCCAACAGCCAACGAGCGCGCCGATCGTGGGATCGATTGCGTTGCCGCTGGCCTCGGCCCACCGTAGCGCGCACACCAAGACATCACGAAACTCCCGGGCGATGGTGTGACGCGAGCCTGCGGGCGCCGCGTTGAATCGACTGATGTCCGATGCGGATTCCCAATGACTCATCTGGGCGATCACGCGCGCCAGTGATTCGTCGATAGCAGAACGCACTTGCGGCAATGGAAGCATGCGCGGGTTGTCGAAACGCAGCGACCATGTCGTGCCCATCGTGCGACCGCCCAGCTGCTGCAGGCGCACCGGGTCCGCTCGGCGCGGCACCGCGAGATTGGCATAGCCGCCGGCACGCCAAGTGGCAAAAGAAGGCGCCGCAGAGCGAGCCGGCGCGTCTAAGCTTGAATGAGCAAGGTCGCGATGCACGTTCAGGGCATGACTTCCAGCGTCGCCGCGTAGCTCAGACGTCGTTCTTTGGCTTGCGGCACGGTGGTCTTATTGTCTTTGGTGCTGGCGTCGAGCCAGTACATGCCGGCCATCGGCCAGGTCACGGTGAACTGACCTTTGGCGTCGGTCTTGATCTTCGTTTCCTGCAGCTTGTCGCGATACTGCGTGTTGCCGGCGGTCACCGTCACTTCGAGATCCTTGGCGGGCTGGCCGTCGAGGTTCAGCGTGAAGCTCGTCTTCTCGCCCTTGACGAGATCGGTCGGACTTCCGGTCGAGATGAGTTCCAGTCCTTGGCCGATCGGCTTCAGTACAGATGGCTTGCCGACGGTAACGAAGGTTTCGATGCGGCCCGTAGATTGCGAGATGACCACATCGGTCGCGTCGGCCGGGACTTCCTTGGCGATGGTTTCGGCCGTGCCGCGCGCCCGTTTTTGCGCACCGGCCTTGTCTTTCCAGGAAGCGAACGCGCCCGAATTGATGACCGCAATGCGGTAAGTGCCCGGCTGCGCCACAGCGACGTCGAACACGGTTCGTTGCTTGAGCTTGGCTTCGTTCTCGGGTTTGATCGTGCTGCCGTCCGGCGCTGTGATCAAAAGACCGTCAAGACGCAGCGGAGCGTGGTTAGCGACAAACAGATCGTTCGACACGGCAGCATCGATGCTGACCACGTCGGCCTTTGAAAAGACAGTGGTCGAAGGCAGTAACCAGGCGTTGTGCGCTTGGGCCGTTCCGAGCACGGTGGTAAGGGCGAGGGCCGTGGCGGCGGTCGAGAGAACGGAAATTTTCATAGCTGACTCCGGTGACTGAGAGTGGATCGATCAATCTTGACGTTTGCCCGAATCACGGTTTGAGTTGAAGAGTAATTTCGCCCAGCTCTTCCTTGCCCGTTGCCACCATGGGCTGTGAGGAATTCGGCGGCCACTGGAACGGGATGCTCACGACTTCGCGCCCACCGGCTTCGCGTGCGGCTTCGACCACCAGCTTGTATGAGCCCGCAGCGAGCTTGGGCATCGCACCCGTGCCTTCGGTGAAGTTGAGTTGTTGTTTGCCGACCGGCTTGGTGGCGCCCGTGATGCCGTCGGCAGGCACTGCGAGCTCTCGTCCACCGCGGCGCCACCACTGGCGCAGATCTTTCAGCCACTTGGTGCCTTCGCCTTCGGGGTTGTTGGTCTTGGTGCGCACGTCGTACCAGACCGCGAGCGTGGCTTCGAGCGAATTGTCGGCACGTTCGATCCACGCGGCAACGTAAGGGCGGTGGTATTCCGACCCGCTAAGGCGCGGCACCTCGATGTTCACGCCCAAGCCGCCAGCGAGGGCCGGGGCGGCGAACAGGACCGAAGCGGTGAGCGGGGCCAGGGCATAGCGAAGTTGCACGTAAAACCTCTTGGAAAGGAGTCAATGAATAAAGAGCAGCGCAAGCACCACAGGAATGACGAAGCCCATGCCGACCATCGGCCAGGTGAACGGTCGGTTGCCCGCGTGCATCTTGAGAATGAACAGGCCGGTGATCGAGAAGACCAACGCGGCGCCTGCAAAAATGTCGATGAACCAGCTCCACGCTTTTCCGGTGTTGCGGCCTTTATGGAGATCGTTCAGATAGGAGAGCCAGCCTCGGTCGGTGCGCTCGTATTCGGCATCGCCGTCGGTAAGGCTCACACGCAACCACGCATCGCCACCGGGACGGGGCAGCGATAGATAGATCTCGTCATCGGACCATTCGGCGTCGCGGCCCGAGGTGTCGACCGCAAACTGTTTCTGTAGCCATGAATGCAGTTCGACCGGCATGGGCGCTCTGCCTTTGCTCGCTTTATCTGCCTTGACTACTGCGGTTCGACTTTCAAGCCTGGACTGCAGTGCCGCGTCGAGCTTCGCGTGGCGATTGGTGACGGCCGGCTTGGCTTCGATCTGGCCTGCGTGGTTAAGGGTGAAGCCAGTCACACTGAAAAGAATCAACCCGATCAGGCACATCGCCGAACTCACCCAGTGCCACTCGTGCAGTGTCTTGAGCCAGTAGGCGCGTCGGCGGTTGTCAATGGCGGAGGAGGGGACTGCTGCTGTCATCGGAGGCTGCAATTCTATCCTCACAAATGAGAATGAATACTATTTACGATAGCGTTTGGGAGGCAGATTTATGGTGGGGAGAATGGCTCGCATAGCCCCGCCTGATTGCCAGCGGAGCTATCGAATAGATAGCAAGGTAGCTTGGGTAAGCGGCAGGTAAAGCCAAAAAACAAAGCGGGGCCGAGGCCCCGCTTTGTTGTCGAGAAAATGCCGCCTTATTCGTGTTGGCCCATCTGGCTCTGCAGGTAATTTTGTAGTCCAACCTTGCCGACCAGATCGATCTGCGTTTCAAGAAAATCAATGTGCTCCTCGGTGTCGTCGAGGATTTTCTGCAGCAGATCACGCGAGACATAGTCGCGTACCAATTCGCAATGTGCGATGCCGGCCTTGATGGTCGCTTGCGCTGCGGTTTCTGCACCGAGGTCGCAGTTCAACAGCTCTGGTACGTCTTCGCCAATATTGAGCTTGCCGAGGTCCTGCAGATTGGGCAAGCCGTCGAGCATGAAGATGCGGTCCATCAGCCAGTCGGCATGCTTCATCTCGCCGATCGATTCTTCGTATTCCTTCTTGGCCAGCTTGTCCAGACCCCAATGCTTGAGCATGCGGTAGTGCAGGAAATACTGGTTGATTGCAGTGAGCTCGTTTTTAAGCTGAGCCTGCAGGTGTTCGATGACTTGTGGGTCGCCCTTCATGATCTTTTCCTTTTTCTGAAGGGGGATTGTCAGAGGTTGAAGCCCGTCGGGGCAAGCAATTCCATGCTTCGCCGCGTCTGAACGCGTGTGATGCTGATACACGTTCGCGTTGGCACGCGGTCGTGCGTGAACGAGCCCTTGCCGGACACTCCGAGCTTCATAGTGGCGCGCAATCCTTGGAATAACCCATAGCTATAAGTTCAGCGCTATTGGTAGTTACACTAGTGAAAGGCTCTCTATGAGCTGTCTTTTTTACCAGCCACCAAGGAAAACAGTATGTCTTTGATCAATACCGCGATCGTCCCCTTCAAGACCCAAGCCTATCTCAACGGCAAATTCATCGAGGTATCCAACGAGTCGCTCAAGGGCAAGTGGTCGGTGCTGATTTTCATGCCGGCTGCGTTCACCTTTAACTGCCCAACTGAAGTCGAAGACGCGGCCGACAACTATCCTGAATTTCAGAAGTTGGGTGCAGAGGTTTACATCGTGACCACCGACACCCATTTCTCGCACAAGGTTTGGCACGACACCTCGCCTGCCGTTGGCAAGGCCAAGTTCCCGCTGGTAGGTGACCCGACGCACGTGCTCGCCAAGGGCTTTGATGTGTATATCGAAGAAGAAGGCTTGGCTTTGCGCGGTACCTTCGTGGTCAACCCGGACGGCATCATCAAGACCGCTGAAGTGCACTCCAACGAAATCGCCCGAGATGTGAAGGAAACACTCCGCAAGCTCAAGGCCGCTGTGTACACCGCTGCACATCCAAATGAAGTCTGCCCCGCTAAATGGAACGAAGGCGACAAGACCATTGCGCCGTCCTTCGACCTCGTCGGCAAGATTTAAGCACCAACCTGCGCCCGAGCCCGGGCGCGTTTGCTCCCGGGCTTTTTTGTTTCTACAGAAGTTCGTTCTTAAAGAAGTGAATTCGTCATGCTCGACACCGCCACCAAAGCCCAACTGAAAAGTTACCTCGAACGTGCGACGCAGCCGATCGAAATCGTCGCCTCGCTGGACGACAGCAATGCCTCGGGTGAGCTGTTGTCGTTGCTGAAGGACGTCGCTGAATCGTCCCCGCTCGTCAAGCTGACCGAGAGCCGCGACGACAGGCATCGCAAACCCTCTTTCTCGGTGAATCGCCCGAGCGAGAACCACGGTCCGCGTTTTGCCGGCTTGCCGATGGGCCACGAGTTCACGTCGCTGATCCTGGCCCTGTTGCAGATCGGCGGCTATCCCCCCAAGGTCGAGCAAGCCATCCTCGACCAGATCAAGGCGCTCGACGGCGATTTCGAATTCGAGATCTACGTTTCGCTGACCTGCCACAACTGCCCCGACGTCGTGCAGGCACTCAATCTGATGGCGGTGCAGAACCCGCGCATCCGCACCACGATGATCGAAGGCGGCACCTTCCAGGACGAAGTCAAGGAGCGCCAGATCATGGCCGTGCCGACCGTGTTCCTGAACGGCACCGAGTTCGGCCAGGGCCGCATGACGCTCGAGGAAATTCTCTCCAAGATCGACACCAGCGGCGTGGAGCGTGAAGCGAAGAAGATCGACGCCAAGGACCCGTTCGACGTGCTGATCGTCGGTGGCGGACCGGCTGGTGCCGCTGCCGCCGTGTACGCAGCGCGAAAAGGTATTCGCACTGGCGTTGCATCCGAGCGATTCGGAGGTCAGGTGCTCGACACCCTGGGCATCGAAAACTTCATTTCTATCAAAGAAACCGAAGGCCCGAAGTTCGCCCACGCACTCGAGGAGCACGTTCGCAATTACGACGTCGACATCATGAATTTGCAGCGCGCCAAGGCACTGGTGCCGGGCAAGGAATTCATCGAGGTGCAGCTGGAAAGCGGCGCGTCGCTGAAGAGCCGGTCAATCATCATTTCAACGGGCGCTCGCTGGCGCAACATCAACGTGCCCGGTGAGCACGAATTCAAGAACAAGGGTGTGGCGTACTGCCCGCACTGCGACGGCCCTCTCTTCAAGGGCAAGCGCGTTGCGGTGATCGGCGGCGGCAATTCGGGTGTTGAAGCGGCCATCGATTTGGCGGGTATCGTCGGTCATGTGACTCTCATCGAGTTCGACACGGCACTGCGCGCAGATGCAGTGCTCGTGCGCAAGCTGATGAGCCTGAAAAACGTCGAGGTCTTCACCAATGCGCAGACCACGGAGATCACCGGCGACCAAAAAGTCAATGGTCTGCTCTACAAGGATCGCGTATCGGGTGAATTGCGCACGGTCGCGCTCGAAGGTGTCTTCATCCAGATCGGCCTCGTGCCGAATACCGATTGGCTCAAGGGCGTGGTCGAACTGTCGAAGCACGGCGAAATCATCGTCGACGCACGGGGGCAGACTTCGGTGCCCGGCGTGTTCGCTGCCGGCGATGCAACGACGGTGCCGTTCAAGCAGATCATCATCGCCGCGGGTGATGGTGCAAAGGCTGCGCTCAGTGCGTTCGATCACCTGATTCGAACGACGGCACCGGTCGAGGAAGAATCTGCGCAACCGAAGGTCGCTGTCGCCGCCTGAATGCGACAAGCACTCCTAGCAGGAAGCGCGGCGGTCTGAGCGGCTAATAGACGAGTCGTTCGGGCCGCAGTTCCTGAAGGATCGTGGTCGCGATTTCTTCGATCGACTTGGTGGTGGTCGACAGCCAGCGAACGCCAGCACGCCGCATCATCGCCTCTGCTTCACTTACTTCGTGCCGGCAGTTCTCGAGGCTTGCGTAACGTGAGTTCGGTCGGCGCTCATTGCGGATTTCAGCGAGGCGCTCGGGCTGGATCGTAAGCCCGAACATCTTCTTGCGATGAGGCAGCAGCGCTGGCGGCAGCTGGCGCCGGTCGAAGTCTTCCGGAATCAGCGGGTAGTTGGCGGCTTTGAGGCCATGCTGCATGGCCAGATAGAGCGATGTCGGCGTCTTTCCGCTTCGGCTCACACCGACCAGAATGACATCCGCGCCTTCGAGGTCGCGATTGCTCTGGCCATCGTCGTGGGCCAAGCTGAAGTCGATCGCTGCGATTCGCGCGGTGTATTCCTTGCTCTTGCTTACATCGCTGAAGCGCCCGATGCGGTGATTGGACTTGACGCCCAGCTCGATCTCCAGTGGGCGCACGAAGGTGCCAAACATGTCGAGCAGCATGCCCTTGCTGCCGGTTTCAATCACCTCGAGCACCTCCATGTTCGCCATGGTGGTGAAGACGATCGGCCGTACGCCCTCGATCTCCGCCGTATGGTTGATTTGCCTGACAGCCTGGTGCGCCTTGTCGACCGTGTCGGTAAAGGGCAGCCGAACGTGGCGCGGCTTCATTTCGAACTGGGCCAGAACGGCGTTGCCGAAGGTTTCGGCAGTGATGCCGGTGCCGTCGGAGATGAAGAAAACGGTACGGGTTTGCATGATCTGCGGCCTTGTCCTGCGGCGCGTACAACGGTGCCACGCCTACAATTCGGCCCATTATCGGGAATCTGCTTCCCGCTCTCCACACATCCCATGCAGAACGCCTACGCACCCAGAGCAACGAGAACGATCGTGCTGAGTCGACTGCATGCGGCACCGGTTTTAACTTCTGGAGCTTCCCCATGTCTGAACTATTCGAAGCGACCGCCCTGGTCGTACCGTTCGAGAATCTGAGAATGACCGACGTCGAGTCGGTGGGCGGCAAGAACGCCAGTCTCGGCGAGATGATTTCGCAGTTGCCTCAAGGCGTGCGCGTACCGACCGGTTTTGCGACCACAGCCCACGCCTTTCGCGAGTTCCTGGCTCATGACGGACTGGCCGGCAAGATCAGCGCTGTGCTCGCCAAGCTTGACACTGAAGACGTTCGCGAGCTGGCCAAGGTCGGCGCGGAGATCCGGTCGATGGTCGAAGCTCAGCCATTTCCCGACAACTTGCAGAGAGCCATCGGCGACGCCTTTGCCACGCTGAGCGCGGGCAACCCGCAAGCCAGTTTTGCCGTGCGTTCGTCGGCAACGGCCGAAGACTTGCCCGATGCTTCCTTCGCTGGACAGCAAGAAACCTTCCTCAACGTGGTCGGTGTCGAAGACGTGCTGCACAAGATGAAGGAAGTGTTTGCCTCCCTCTACAACGACCGTGCGATCAGCTACCGCGTGCACAAGGGATTTGCCCATGACGTGGTGGCGCTGTCGGCTGGCGTGCAACGGATGGTGCGTTCTGACCTGGGCGCGGCGGGCGTGATGTTCACCATCGACACCGAGTCTGGCTTCGAAGACGTGGTGTTCATCACTTCGAGTTATGGGTTGGGTGAAACGGTGGTGCAGGGCGCCGTCAATCCCGACGAGTTCTACGTGCACAAGCCGACCTTGCGTGCCGGCAAGCGCGCGGTGATCCGCCGCAACCTCGGCTCGAAGCTGATCCAGATGGAATTCGCCAGCGCCGATGAGAAAAAGGCGAGCGGCAAGTTGGTCAAGACGACCGACGTGCCTACCGAACAGCGCAACCGCTATTCGCTGACCGATGCCGACGTCGAGCAACTCGCCAGGTACGCGCTGGTCATCGAAGAGCACTACGGTCGCCCGATGGACATCGAGTGGGGCAAGGACGGCACCGACGGCCATCTGTACATTCTGCAAGCGCGGCCTGAAACAGTGAAGAGCCAGCAGCAAGGCAAAGCCGAGCAACGGTACAAGCTGCTGGGCAAGGGTGCAGTGCTGGCCGAAGGCCGCGCGATCGGCCAGAAGATCGGCACGGGGCCAGTTCGCCTTGTCTACAACATCAGCGAGATGGACAAGGTCCAGGCTGGCGACGTGCTCGTGACCGACATGACCGACCCCAACTGGGAGCCGGTGATGAAGCGCGCAGCCGCCATCGTGACCAATCGCGGCGGGCGCACCTGCCACGCCGCCATCATTGCGCGCGAGCTCGGCATTCCGGCCGTCGTTGGCTGCGGGGACGCGACGGATCTGCTGAAAGAAGGAACACTCGTCACTGTAAGTTGCGCGGAAGGCGATACGGGCTTCATCTACGACGGCTTGCTCGAAACCGAAGTGACCGAGGTCGAGCGCGGCACGATGCCGGACATCGATCTGAAGATCATGATGAACGTCGGTAACCCGCAGCTTGCTTTCGACTTTGCGCAACTCCCGAACCATGGGGTCGGGTTGGCGCGGCTCGAGTTCATCATCAACAACAACATCGGCGTGCACCCTAAGGCGATCCTCGACTATCCCAACGTCGACAACGACTTGAAGAAGGCCGTCGAATCGGTGGCGCGAGGCCATGCGTCGCCACGCGCTTTTTACGTCGACAAGGTGGCCGAAGGCATCGCCACCATTGCCGCAGCCTTTTGGCCCAAGCCTGTGATCGTGCGACTGTCTGATTTCAAGTCGAACGAATACCGCAAGCTGATTGGCGGTTCGCGTTACGAGCCGGAAGAAGAGAACCCGATGCTCGGCTTCCGAGGTGCCGCTCGCTACATCAGCGACGATTTCCGCGAAGCCTTCCTGATGGAGTGCGAAGCGTTGAAGCGGGTGCGCAACGAGATGGGCCTGGTGAACGTTCAGATCATGGTGCCGTTCGTGCGCACGCTGGGTCAAGCCGAGCGCGTGACCGGCCTGCTGGCAGCCGAAGGTCTCAAGCGCGGCGAGAACGACCTCAAGATCATCATGATGTGCGAAGTGCCAAGCAACGCCATCCTGGCGGATGAGTTCCTGGAGTTCTTCGACGGGTTTTCCATCGGCTCGAACGACCTGACGCAGCTGACGTTGGGACTGGACCGCGATTCCGGCCTGGAGCTTTTGGCGGCCGACTTCGACGAGCGCGACCCGGCGGTCAAAGCCATGCTGAGCCGCGCCATCAAGGCATGTAAGGCCCAAGGAAAATATGTCGGCATTTGCGGTCAGGGTCCGAGCGACCACCCGGACTTCGCGATGTGGCTTGCTGAGCAGGGGATCGAATCCATCTCTCTCAATCCAGACAGCGTGATCGACACATGGAAGCAGCTGGCGGCCCGCTGAGCCTGCCAGGCAGCGCGCGGCTGTTGCGCCTGTGCTGCCAATTTATTCACACTGCTGACGCAATGCCCGCGTCAGTTTCGTGTAATTGCAACCAAATGCTTTTTTGATGTCAAACTCCGAAATCGATGAAGCGCGTCTGGCCGTGTTGGTAGCAACCGATGCGCTGGCGGCAATCGACCATTCACTTCGGGACCATCGAAATCATGATTCTTGTCAAGACCGACTCGGGTCAGCAGACGTTGAAGGACCGTTCGGTGCGGCTGACGCCGCGGCAGCGCTCGGCCTTCATCCTGTGCGACGGCAGGCGTTCGATCGACGACGTGCTCGCGGCCGGCATGGGAATCTCGCAAGAAGATCTCGATCACATGGTTGATTTGGGGTTGCTCGCGCTGCTTACCGGAATGGGCGCGCATGGGATGGCTCGATCTGTATCGGCGGAGCCCGCTCCTGCTCCCAGCCGTCCCGCGCCTGTACAAGCAACCCAGCCGTTTTCACCCGCGCCGTTGTCGTCCCCGGCGGCCGCCCCCGCCTTTCTTGCTGCTGCCCCGTTGCAGCCAACGTCCACGCGCTCGCGCCAACAAAGATATCAGGACGCTTATCCCATTGCGACGCGGCTGACCGGATCACTCGGGTTGCGCGGTTTTCGCTTGAACCTGTCGGTCGAGGGCACCTCCACGTACGACGAGCTCCTGGCATTGGCGCCAAAGATCCGCACAGCCGTTGGCGCGGACAAAGCCGCTGAACTCGACCGCGCACTCGAAGGCTGATGCAGGCACGCGAAGTGCGTCATGGGAGGGGTGACTGCTATAATCGTGGGCTTTCCCTTGCCACACCGCGTCCGACGCTGCGGGTGGCTTTCCCCTCGTTTCGAGGAAAATTCCACAAGGAGTGCTATGCGTCACTATGAAATCATCCTGCTGATCCATCCGGATCAAAGCGAACAAGTTCCGGCCATGCTGGAGCGCTACAAGGGTCTCATCACGACCGGTGGCGGTAAGATCCACCGCGTCGAAGACTGGGGCCGCCGCCAACTGGCCTATCAGATCAACAAGCTCAGCAAGGCTCACTACCTGTGCGTCAACATCGAAGCTGAGCAAACCGTGATGGCAGAACTCGAACACGCGTTCAAGTTCAACGACGCCGTGCTGCGCCACCTGACCGTGGTCAAGAAGAAGGCCGATACCGGTCCTTCGTCGATGATGAAGACGGTCGAGCGCGAAGAGGCTCGCAAGGCCCAACAAGCCGAGTACGCGAACAACAACAACTGATGGTGTGACGGTGACCGATAAAGCGGTCGCGGCCAATCAGCTCCTGCTGACAGCCGTGGTCGCCGAACTCGGTGCCTTGCGATTCACGCCATCCGGCTTGCCCGCCATTGATCTTCGGCTCGACCATGAATCGAAGATCGAAGAAGCAGGGCAGGCCAGGCAGGTGAAGGCGGCTTTGAAGGCCGTGGCGTTCGGCACAACCGCCGAGCGACTCGCAAGTCAGGCGTTGGGAAGTCTCTGGCGATTTCAGGGCTTTCTGGCGACTCCCGGCAACGGTAAGCATCCCGTACTGCACATCCAGGATTTTCAGCAAGATTAATTTTCGAGAGGTCCCATCATGGCCACGTTCAAGAAATTCAACAAAGACAAGCGTCCGAAGCGCAACACCCAGTCGCTGCTGTTCAAGCGCAAGCGTTTCTGCCGCTTTACCGTCGCGAATGTCGAAGAGATCGACTACAAGGACATCGACACCCTGCGCGATTTCATCAGCGAAAACGGCAAGATCATTCCCGCACGACTGACCGGCACCCGCGCTATTTATCAGCGCCAGCTCAACACCGCGATCAAGCGTGCACGCTTCCTCGCAATGGTGCCGTACAGCGACCAGCACCGCGTCTAAGGAGTTCGACACCATGCAAATCATTCTTCTGGACAAGATCGTCAACGTCGGCGCCCTCGGCGATATCGTCAAGGTCAAGGACGGCTACGCACGTAACTTCCTGATTCCGTCGGGCCGCGCTCGTCGCGCCACGGAAACCAACAAGGCCGAATTCGCCGCCAAGCGCGCCGATCTCGAAAAAGCGGCGGCTACCAAGCTCGCCGAATCGCAGGCCCAAGGCGAAAAGCTCGGCGGCACGGCCATCAAGCTCACGCAAAAAGCTGGCGTCGACGGTCGTTTGTTCGGCTCGGTCACCAATGGTGATATCGCCGAAGAGTTGAACAAGCAGGGCTACAAGGTTGCCAAGTCGCAAGTGCGTATGCCCAACGGTCCAATCAAGGTTGTCGGTGACAGCACTGTGAGCGTGGCGCTCCACACCGATGTGGTGGTCGACATCACCGTGACGGTGTACGGCGAAACCGCCTGATCCAGGCCTGAAACCAGGTTGATGGAGCGCACAGAGGTGCGCTGCTGCGAAAGCCGCCTCCGGGCGGCTTTTTCTTTGTCCCGTCGACGGTCACCCAGCTTTTCCATGTTGTTCAGCGCCTGTGCACAGGGTTTTGCACAGCAGATACACAGCACATGCACAGCGTTGTGCATGGACGCTGCGCCCGTCGTGGGCGTAGCATGCCGTTCCAATTCGAGGCCCCATGTCCGCTGTTTTTTCTTTCGCCGAAAACGATTCTTCCGACCGTCAGGTTGCGCAACTTCGCATCCCGCCGCATTCCATCGAAGCGGAGTCGAGCGTGCTCGGCGGCCTGCTGCTCGACAACAACGCATGGGACCGGATGGGCGACCTGCTGGTCGACAGCGACTTCTATCGCTATGAGCACAAGCTGATCTACGCGTCGGTCGGCGCACTCATCAATGCGACTAAGCCGGCGGACGTGATAACCGTCTACGAGCACTTGCAGAACCTCGGCAAGGCCGACGAAATCGGTGGTCTCGTCTATCTGAATTCGCTCGCGCAATACGTCCCGAGCGCGAGCAACATCCGACGCTATGCGGAGATCGTTCGCGAGCGCTCGATCTTGCGCAAGCTGGTTTCGGCCAGCGACGAGATCGCCACCAACGCCTTCAATACGCAAGGCAAAGCCGTCGACAAAATCCTAGACGAGGCCGAGCAAAAGATCTTCAACATCGGCGAGGAAGGCTCGCGCATGAAACAGGGTTTCCAGGGGATGGATTCCCTGGTGGTCGAACTGCTCGATCGCGTGACCGAGATGGCAGACAACCCGAACGACATCACGGGCGTGCCGACCGGCTTTGTGGACCTCGACCGGATGACCTCAGGCTTTCAGGCGGGCGACATGATCGTGCTGGCCGCTCGCCCTTCGATGGGCAAGACCGCCCTGGCGATCAATATTGCCGAGCACGTTGCGCTCAACGAAGGCCTGCCTGTCGCGGTGTTTTCGATGGAAATGGGTGCCTCGCAACTTGCGGTGCGGATCGTCGGTTCCATCGGCCGCATCGACCAGACGCATCTGCGCACCGGCAAGCTGACCGACGAAGAGTGGCCGCGCTTGACCGAAGCCATCGAGAAACTGCGAAACATCTCGCTGCATATCGACGATACGCCGGGCCTCACGACAAGTGAACTGCGCGCCAACGCGCGGCGGCTGGCCCGCACCTGCGGACAGCTGGGCCTGATCGTTGTCGACTACCTGCAGCTCATGAGCGTCTCGACATCGATGAGCGATGAAAATCGTGCCACTGCGGTGGGCGAAATCTCTCGCGGTTTGAAGATGCTCGCCAAGGAGCTGAAGTGCCCCGTGATCGCGCTGTCGCAGTTGAGTCGCGGTGTTGAAAGCCGCACCGACAAGCGTCCGATGATGAGCGACTTGCGCGAGTCGGGCGCCATCGAGCAGGACGCTGACGTGATCATGTTCATCTACCGCGACGACTACTACAACAAGGACTCGAAAGAGCCGGGCGTTGCAGAAGTGATCATCAGCAAACAACGAAACGGGCCAACCGGCACCATCAAGCTTGCGTTCCTGAAACCGATCACCAAGTTCGAGAGTCTGGCGAGCGGCGGCGGGTACGAGTACTAGCGCGGCACCGTATCAACCTGCAGGCGCCGCAACATCGCGGCAAGACTCGGTGATGCTGACGCACGCCTCCTGACAACATCATTGCAACGAGTTTTTTTGTAGACGAAAGAGCCCGCGCAACCATCGGCAGCGCGGGCTCTTTCGGTGATGCGCGTTCGCCTAGAGCACTTCGCTGGCGAAGTCCGCGAGTCGCGAACGCTCGCCGCGCGCCAGCGTGATGTGGCCGCCGTGCGGCCATCCCTTGAACTTGTCGACTGCGAAAGTCAGACCCGACGAGCCTTCGGTCAGGTACGGCGTATCGATCTGCGCGAGGTTGCCCATGCAGATGATCTTGGTGCCCGGTCCGGCTCGGGTGATGAGCGTCTTCATCTGCTTGGGCGTCAGGTTCTGTGCCTCGTCGACGATCACGTACCTGTTCAGAAACGTCCGCCCGCGCATGAAGTTCATGCTCTTGATCTTGATGCGGCTGCGGATCAGCTCATTAGTGGCCGCGCGGCCCCACTCGCCGGCGCCGCCGCCATCGCCCTTGGCCAGGAACTCGAGGTTGTCGTCCAGTGCACCCATCCACGGGCCCATCTTTTCTTCTTCGGTGCCTGGCAAAAAGCCGATGTCCTCGCCCACGCTTACCGTGGCGCGAGTCATGATGATCTCGGTGTAGCGCCGATCGTCGAGCACCTGCGTGAGGCCCGACGCCAGCGCCATCAGTGTCTTGCCCGTGCCGGCGGTACCGGTCAACGTGACGAAGTCGATATCCGGGTCCATCAGCAGGTTCATCGCGAAGTTTTGCTCGCGGTTGCGGGTTGCCACGCCCCACACTGCGTTCTTGCCGGAACTGTAGTCCTTGAGCGTCTTGAGCACCGCGGTCTTCTCCCGGATTTCAGTCACGCGCGCGTACATGCTCGGCTCGCCGGGCGCCTCGAAGTACACGAACTGGTTGATGTACAGGTTGGGCACGATGGGGCCACTGATGCGATAGAAGGTCGTGCTGCCGCTCTGCCAGCTTTCGACCGTCTTGCTCTGACGCGTCCAGAAGTCGAGCGGCAGGGCGAAGGAGCCGGCGTACAAAAGGTCGCCGTCTTCGAGCGTCTTGTCGTTCTGGTAATCATCGACCGCAAGGCCCAGTGCGCGCGCCTTGACGCGCATGTTGATGTCCTTCGACACCAGGACCACTTCCTGCTTCGGCCGACCTGGTGCGTCCTGCGCATAGAGGTCGCGCAGCGCCTGCACCACACCCAGGATCTGGTTGTCCGCCTTGCCTTGTGGCAGGCTGGTCGGCAGCGAGTAATCGAGTGGCGCCGTCTGAAAGAACAGCTTGCCACCCGCACCCCGATGGCCGGTGGCGTCGAGCTTCAGCCCCTTGGTGATATCGGCATCCTTGGCGCCGGCCAGTGCGTCCAGCGTGCGGCTGGTCTGGCGGCCATTGCGCGCGACTTCGGTCGTGCCTTTCTTGTGACTGTCCAGCTCTTCGAGCACGATCATCGGCAGGAAAATGTCGTGCTCTTCGAAGCGAAACAGACACATTGGATCGTGCAGAAGCACGTTGGTGTCCAGCACGAACAGCTTGGCCGGGCCTGATGACTTTGCGCGGCGCGGCCGCGCGCTGTCCTGCGGTGCGCGCTCTGGCCGTGCACGTGTAACCGGCGCGGGCGCAGGCACTGGCGTCTGAGCCGGCGAAGGCGTGCGTTCGGCCCTGGCTTGCGTCGGTTCGGGTGACAGTTCCGCCCTGACGACGGGGCGTGGCTTCGTCTCGATTTGCTGGGCCGGTCCGGTGTTGGACCCGCCGCCTGCGTCGGCAGGGCGGCGATCTAACAATTCCAGCGGCTGCGTGCCGGCGACCGGCGCTTCGTCAGCGTGGCGGCCGCCACCGCGTCGGGGCGCCTTTTGCGATGAATGCGCCGGCGCGTCCAGCGCGTCGGGAGAGAGCAGGGCGGCGCGTTTCGTAGGGGCAGGAGGCAAGGGCATGTGGAAGTTCGCTCGCAGGATAGGGGGAACCAGAAAACGAAAAAGCCGCCTTAAGGCCAAGGCGGCTTTGTTCGAGGAATGCGGTCGTGGACCTCAACGGCATGAGGCCATTATGCACACCACGGATGACGCATCCGAAGCCGTTCGTGTTGCGGCTGCAACAGTCAAACAGCGACGAACCGCATTTTCACGCGGCTTTTTTCAGGGCCTTAACGGCCTTGAGCACGTCGTCGACATGGCCTGGAACCTTGAGGCCGCGCCATTCGGCCTTCAGAATGCCATCGGCGCCGATCAGGAAGGTGCTGCGCTCGATGCCCTTGACCTTCTTGCCGTACATGATCTTGTTCTTGACCACGCCGAACATGTGGCACATCTTCTCTTCGGTGTCGGCGATCAGCTCGAAAGGAAGCTCGAGCTTGGCCTTGAACTCGTCATGCGATTTCATGTTGTCGCGGGACACGCCAAACACAGTGGCACCAGCCTTCACGAAGTCCTTGAACCGGTCGCGGAACTGCATTGCTTCAGTCGTGCAACCAGGGGTGTTGTCTTTGGGGTAGAAGTACATCACCAGTACGTGACCGAGATGCGAAGTGTTCGAAACCTTGAGGCCACCAGTGGCATTGGCATCGAATTCAGGGATGGGTTTGTTGACAACGATCGCCATGAAACTTGTTTTCTCCGTTGGGTTTCACTTGCGAGCACACTCGTCGAAGTGAAGGATTGGTCGTTGCTAACTGAGGGCAGCTCGCCGTGTCGCAACCCGCGATTTTACCCCGAAAAGAGAACTATCCGGCACCGTCGGGCGGCTCGACCAGCAGGGCGGCCACCACGTGGCGCCCTTCACCGGCCAGGATGTTGTAGGTGCGACAGGCAGCGGGAGTGTCCATCGTCTCGACGCCGGTGCGCTTTGCCATCAACGGCTGAAGCCACGCCGCTTGCGGGAACCGGATGCGCTTGCCGCTGCCGAAAATGATGAGCTCGGCCCCCAGCGCAGCGAGTTGGGCAAAGTGCTCGGCACCGATCTGGTCGAAGCTGGTGCAGCCCCACTCGAAGCGCTCGCCGCGCGAGCCCACCACGATGCTGCCCTCGACTTTTTCATTGTTGATCGCGACCCAGCCAGGGCCGTGCGCGGTGAGAGTCTGAACGTCGGATTTATCGGGCTGGAGCTTCATCTGGCGGGGGTGCGAACTGTGGTCAAATTATAGGTTTTCTCCAGTGACACGAGGCCCCGCAGGGCCTTTCGAGCAACCCGCCCGGGAGGGCTTTCCGTTTTGAAGCAAATCAAGAAATCGGCCAAGCTGGCCAACGTTCTCTACGACATCCGCGGTCCGATCATGGACGCCGCCAAGCAGATGGAAGAAGAGGGCCAGAAGATCATCAAGCTCAACATCGGCAACCTCGCCATGTTCGGCTTCGACGCACCTGAGGAGGTGCAGCAAGACATGATCCGCAATCTGCCGGCGTCGGCGGGTTACTCGGACAGCAAGGGCATCTTCGCAGCGCGCAAGGCGGTGATGCACGAAACGCAAAAGCAGGGCATCGCCGGCGTCACGCTCGACGACATCTATCTGGGCAACGGCGCAAGCGAGCTCATTGCCATGGCCACCAACGCACTGCTGAACGATGGCGACGAGCTGTTGCTGCCGGCGCCGGACTATCCGCTGTGGACTGCGGTGTCGAGCTTGTCCGGCGGTACGCCGGTGCACTACCTGTGCGACGAAGCGAACGGCTGGATGCCCGACCTGGACGACCTGCGTTCCAAGATCACGCCGCGCACAAAGGGCATCGTCGTCATCAACCCGAACAACCCGACCGGCGCACTTTATTCCGACGAGATTCTGAAGGCCATCGTCGACATCGCGCGTGAGTATGGCCTGGTGCTGCTGGCCGACGAGGTCTACGACAAAGTGCTGTACGACGGCGTCAAGCACACCGCCATTGCCAGCCTGAGCACCGACGTGCTCACGCTCACCTTCAACTCGCTTTCCAAGAGCTATCGCTCGTGCGGCTACCGCGCAGGGTGGCTGGTGGTGTCGGGCGACAAGAAGGAGGCGCTCGACTACATCGAGGGGCTCAACATGCTCTCCAACATGCGGCTGTGCGCCAATGTGCCGGGCCAGTGGGCGATTCAAACCGCTCTCGGCGGCTACCAGAGCATCAACGATCTGGTGGGAAAGGGAGGGCGCTTGCGCCGCCAGCGCGACCTGGCGTACGAGCTGATCACCGCCATTCCCGGCGTGACCTGCGTAAAGCCGGTGGCTGCGCTCTACATGTTTCCCAAGCTCGACCCGAAGGTCTACCCGATCGACGACGACCGGATTTTCTTTCTCGAGTTGCTGAAGGAAACCAAGGTGATGCTGGTGCAAGGAACCGGCTTCAACTGGGCCACGCCAGACCATTTCCGCATCGTGTTTTTGCCGCATGAAGAAGACCTGCGCGAAGCGATCAACCGCATCGCCAAGTTTCTCGAACGCTACCGCACGCGCAACGCCTGATTTTTCGACGAGATTTCCAAGAATGAAACCCATCCAAGTAGGCCTGCTCGGCATCGGCACGGTAGGCAGCGGCACCTTCAAGGTGCTTGAGCGCAACCAGCAAGAAATCAAACGCCGGGCCGGCCGCGGTATCGAGATCACGATGGTGGCCGACCTCGACACCGAGCGCGCCAAAGCCGTCGTCGGCGACGCCGTGCAGGTCGTGAACGATGCGCGCGCCGTCATCGCCAATCCGGACATCGACATCGTGGTCGAACTCATCGGCGGCTACGGCGTTGCAAGGCAACTCGTGCTCGAGGCCATTTCGGCCGGCAAGCACGTGGTCACCGCCAACAAGGCGCTGCTCGCAGTGCACGGCACCGAGATTTTTGCGGCTGCACACGCCAAGGGCGTGATGGTCGCTTTCGAAGCCGCAGTCGCAGGCGGCATCCCGATCATCAAGGCGCTGCGCGAAGGGCTCACTGCCAACAGCATCCAGTGGATTGCCGGGATCATCAACGGCACGACCAACTTTATTCTGTCGGAGATGCGAGACAAGGGTCTCGACTTTGCAACTGCGCTACAGGATGCGCAACGCCTCGGCTACGCAGAAGCCGACCCGACCTTCGATATCGAAGGTGTCGACGCGGCGCACAAGGTCACGCTGATGAGCGCGATCGCTTTCGGCATTCCGGTGCAGTTCGACAAGGCGCACGTCGAGGGCATCACCAAGCTGTCCGCGCAAGACATCAAGTACGCCGAACAACTCGGCTACCGGATCAAGCTGCTCGGCATCACCAAGCGCATGCCCAACGGCATCGAGCTGCGCGTACACCCGAGTCTGGTGCCGTCGAAGCGCCTTCTGGCGAACGTCGAAGGCGCGATGAACGCCGTGCTGGTCAACGGCGATGCGGTGGGCAACACGCTGTACTACGGCAAGGGCGCGGGCAGCGAGCCTACCGCCAGTGCGGTGATCGCCGACCTGGTCGACATCACGCGCCTGCACACGGCCGACGCCGCGCACCGCGTGCCGCATCTGGCTTTCCATCCCGACGCGATGAGCGACCTCAAGGTGCTGCCGATGACCGAAGTCGTCACCAGCTACTACCTGCGCCTGCGCGTGGCCGATCAGGCCGGCGTGCTCGCCAAGGTGACCGGCCTGCTGGCGACCGCCGGCATCAGCATCGACGCCGTGCTTCAGCGCGAAGCCGACGAGGTGGGCGGCGAGGGCTCGACGCAAACCGACCTCATTATCCTCACGCACGACGCGCGTGAGGGCACGGTCAACGACGTGATTGCCGAGCTGCAGGCGCTGCCGACGGTGCTGGCGCCGATCGTGCGGATTCGCAAAGAAGAACTGAGCTGATCGAATCGATGAACTACCTGAGTACGCGCGGTCACCCCGATCGCAAACGCTTTTGCGAGATCCTGCTTGAAGGCTTGGCACCTGACGGTGGCCTGTATCTGCCCGAGCACTATCCGGAGGTCGATTCGGCCATGCTGGCGAAGTGGCGCGATCTGCCCTATGCCGAACTCGCATTCGAGATCCTGTCGCTCTACATCGACGACATTCCGCCGGCCGATCTGAGAGCGCTCTGCGCTAAGACGTACACCGCTGAAGTCTTTGGCAGCGACGAGATCGTGCCGCTGCGCGAGCTCGAAGACGGCGTGTACCTCGAAGCCCTCTCGAACGGCCCGACGCTCGCCTTCAAGGACATGGCGATGCAGTTGCTCGGCAATTTGTTCGAGTACGAACTGGCGCGCCGTGGCGCCGAACTCAACATCCTTGGTGCGACCAGTGGCGACACTGGCAGCGCGGCCGAATACGCGATGCGCGGCAAAAAGGGCGTGCGCGTTTTCATGACGTCACCCGAAGGCCGCATGAGCCCGTTTCAGCAGGCACAAATGTTCAGCCTGCAAGACGCCAACATTCACAACATCACGATCGCCGGCGTTTTCGATGATTGCCAGGACATCGTGAAGGCGGTGTCGAACGACCTCGCTTTCAAGCGCAAGTACAAGATCGGCACGGTCAATTCGATCAATTGGGCGCGGCTGCTGGCGCAGGTCGTCTACTACTTCGCTGGTTATTTCCAGGCGACGCCGGCAGCGAAAGATGGGAACGACAAGCAGGTGAGCTTCGCGGTGCCCTCCGGCAATTTCGGCAACGTCTGCGCTGGGCACGTCGCGCGGATGATGGGCCTGCCGATCCACACGCTGGTGGTCGCCACCAACGAGAACGATGTGCTCGACGAGTTCTTTCGCACCGGCGTCTACCGTGTGCGCGCGGCCGCCGACACGCACGAAACATCGAGCCCGTCGATGGACATCAGCAAGGCCAGCAACTTCGAGCGCTTCGTGTTCGACTTGCTGGGCCGCGACGCGAAGCGTTTACACAGCTTGTTCGACACCGAGCTCGCACGCACTGGCCGTTTCGACCTAAGCGACGATCCGGCGTTCGCACTGACGGCCACGCGGTTTGGTTTCAAAAGCAGCCGCAGCACGCACGCCGACCGGCTCGCCACGATTCGCGACACCGACAAGCGCTTTGCAACGCTCATCGACACGCACACCGCCGACGGCCTCAAGGCTGCGCGCGAACACCTCACGCAGGGCGTGCCGATGATCGTGCTGGAGACGGCTCTGCCGATCAAGTTCGCAGCAACGATCGTCGAGGCACTGGGTCGTGAGCCGGAGCGGCCGGCCGGCTTCGAAGGCATCGAGGCATTGCCCAAGCGTGTCGTCAAATTGCCGGCCGACGCGGAAGCCATCAAAGCCTACATTGCGCAAAACTCGGACTGAGTCGGCATGAAAGCGATCGGCTTTTCCGGATATTCCGGCGCGGGCAAGACCACGCTGGTCGAGCGCTTGATACCGGTGTTGAGGCGACAGGGCCCACGCGTCTCGGTCGTCAAGCATGCGCACCACAAGTTCGATGTCGATCGTCCGGGCAAGGACACCTACCGTCATCGTGAGGCGGGCGCCTTCGAGGTAGTAGTGGCGTCGGACAAACGGCTCGCGTTGATGCGCGAGTTCGAACAGCCGACGCAGCTTTCGGTCCATGACCTCATCGCCGAACTCGATGCCCGAATCGACTGGGTTTTTGTCGAAGGCTTTCGGCATGCCGACCTGCCCAAGATCGAGGTCTGGCGTGCAGCACAAGACGGTGAGCCGGCACGCACCGCGCACTACATTGACGATCGCTTCATCGTCGGCATCGCGACCGACGACGCGACCCGACTGCCTGCGCCCACGCCGCTGCCGGTGTTCGACCTGAACGATGCCGAAGCACTGGCGCGTTGGCTGATCGACAGCGGCGATCGCTTCGAATACAACCAGCACCATGCCTGAATCCGCGCCAACCTCACGTCCTTCTTTGATGCCGCTCGACGAGGCGGTCGCCAGCCTGCTTGCCAAGGCCGCGCCCGCGGTCGGCACTGAAAGCGTCCTCACCTTCGAAGCAGACGGACGCGTGCTGGCGCAAGACGTCGTCTCGGCGCTGACCGTGCCGCCGCGCGACAACAGCGCGATGGATGGCTACGCTGTGCGAGCAGCCGATTGCGCCACCGCCGATTCGGTTTTGCAGGTGACGCAGCGCATTCCTGCTGGCACTGTCGGCTCGGCGCTCGCTGCCGGCACCGCCGCCCGGATATTCACTGGCGCGCAAATTCCCGAGGGGGCTGACGCGATCGTGATGCAGGAAGACACGTCGACGTTGCCGCAGGAAGGCGGGCTCGGCAGCGTGTGCATCAACGTCGCGCCAGACGCTGGCCAGTGGATTCGCCGAGCCGGCGAAGACGTCGCCGCCGGCGATGTCGTGCTGGCGCGCGGCGAACGCCTGACGCCCGCAGCGCTCGGTCTCGCAGCCAGCGTCGGCTTCGATCGGCTGACGGTTTCAAAGCGCCCACGCGTCGCGCTGCTGTCGACCGGCGACGAGCTCGTGATGCCTGGCGACGTGTCGCCCGAGGCGATGAAGCCGGGCTCTATCTACAACTCGAACCGCTTCTTCATGCGAGCGTTGCTGCATCGCCTCGGCTGCGAGGTCAACGATCTCGGCATCGTGCCCGACCGGCGCGATGCGACCATCGATGCGCTGCGCACAGCAGCGGCAAACAACGACCTCATCATCACGACAGGGGGCGTGTCGGTAGGCGAAGAAGACCACATCAAGGCCGCCATCCAGGCACTCGGCGAACTTCAGCTCTGGTCGCTGTCGATGAAGCCGGGCAAGCCGTTTGCCTACGGCAACATCAACGGCACGCACATCACCGGGCTGCCCGGCAATCCGGTGTCGAGCTTCATGACATTTCTGTTACTGGTGCGGCCCTTCATCCTCACCTTGCAAGGCGCGGCGCGCGTGGCGGTGGAATCTGTCGCGATGCGTTCAGACTTCGACTGGCCCCGCCCCGACCGGCGCCGCGAGTTCCTTCGCGCACGTCGCAACGCCGACGGCGGACTGGATCTGTTTGCAAATCAGAGCTCCGGCGTGCTGACCTCCGCCGTGTGGGGTGATGGCGTCGTCGACACGCCGGCCGGCCAGCCGATCAAGAAGGGCGATACCGTGCAGTTCATTCCGTTCGCTTCGCTGATTGCATGAGCGCTCGATGACCGCCGCAACAAAGACGCACATGAAAATCTCGATCCGCTACTTCGCCTCGGTCCGCGAAGCTCTTGCGAAGTCCAGCGAGTCCGTGGAGACGAATGCCGAAACGCTCGCTGTGTTGCGGGACGAATTGATCGCGCGGGGTGCTCCCTATGCCGAAGCGCTGGCGCGCGGCAAGGCAGTCCGCATGGCGCTGGATCAGGTGATGAGTGTAGAGAGCGCTGTGCTGCTGGACGGCGCTGAAGTGGCGTTCTTTCCGCCTGTCACCGGCGGCTGAAGGCGACCGGCACATGTCCGCCAGCGCATCTATCGGCGCATCCGTGAGTGCATCGGTGAGCGGTCCGCCGCGCGTCTTCGTTCAAACCGCAGACTTCGATCTCGCGGCCGAGATCGCTGCTCTGCGCGCAAGCAATTCGGCCATCGGCGCCGTCTGCAGTTTCATCGGTACGGTGCGCGATCGCAACGACGGGGCCGACGTGGCGTCGATGGAGCTCGAGCACTACCCTGGCATGACCGAGAAGGCCATCGAGGCCATGATCAACGAAGCGCACCGTCGCTTCGACATCCTCGGCGCCCGCGTGATCCATCGCATCGGCCTGTTGCAGCCGCTCGAGCAGATCATGATGGTCGCGGTGGTGTCGGCGCATCGCGGCGAAAGCTTCCAGGCCTGCGAATTCCTCATGGACTACTTGAAGACGCAGGCTCCGTTCTGGAAAAAAGAACAGACGCCCGACGGTGCGCGCTGGGTCGATGCCCGCGTTGCCGACGACAAGGCACTCGCGCGTTGGGGCATCGCCGCGACCAACGGCTGATCCCTCCTGATTTCTCGTTTGCTTGCGCCTGCGCAAGGCCCGACAGCCCTGCGGCGTCTACAAATAGGGCAACGACGCCGGGCAATGGCCGTGCTCGAACATCCGTCCGCCCTTGAAGGCCGTGCAAACGACCTTATTTCGAATGCAGGAACCTATATGCGCCAAGACAAACTCACCACCAAATTCCAGGAAGCGTTGAGCGACGCCCAGTCGCTCGCGCTCGGCAACGACAACGCCTACATCGAGCCCGCCCACCTGCTGGCAGCGATGCTGCGGCAAGACGAGGGCCCGCGTGCACTGCTCGAGCGCGCTGGGGTCAACGTGCCCGGCCTGTCGCAAGCGGCCGAGGCCGCCATCAAGAAGCTGGCGCAAGTGCAGGGCAATGACCAGGTTCAGGTCGGGCCGGAACTCGGCAAGCTGCTGCAGGCCACCGAGAAGGAAGCCATCAAGCGCAACGACCAATTCATCGCGGGTGAATTGTTCCTTCTTGCGCTGGCCGACAGCAAGGCCGACATCGGCAACCTTGCGCGCAGCAACGGAGTCACGCGCAAGTCGCTCGAAGCTGCCATCGAGGCAGTGCGGGGCGGGCAGGGCGTCAACAGCGCGGATGCCGAAGGCCAGCGCGAGGCGCTCAAGAAATACTGCATGGACCTGACCGAGCGCGCGCGCCTGGGCAAGCTTGACCCGGTCATCGGCCGCGATGAAGAAATCCGTCGTGCCATCCAGGTGCTGCAGCGCCGCACCAAGAACAACCCGGTGCTCATCGGCGAGCCCGGTGTCGGCAAGACGGCCATCGTCGAAGGCCTGGCCCAGCGCATCGTCGCCGGCGAGGTGCCCGACTCGTTGAAGGGCAAGCGCGTGCTGTCGCTCGACATGGCCGCGCTGCTGGCCGGTGCCAAGTTCCGCGGCGAGTTCGAAGAGCGCCTGAAGACCGTGCTGAACGAGCTCGCGAAAGACGAAGGCCAGACCATCGTTTTCATCGACGAGCTGCACACCATGGTCGGCGCTGGCAAGGCCGAAGGCGCGATGGACGCCGGCAACATGCTCAAGCCCGCGCTGGCGCGCGGCGAACTGCATTGCGTCGGCGCGACCACGCTCGACGAATACCGCAAGTACATCGAAAAGGACGCCGCACTGGAGCGTCGCTTCCAGAAAATCATCGTCGGCGAGCCGTCGGTCGAAGCAACCATCGCGATCCTGCGAGGGCTGCAGGAGAAGTACGAAGTGCACCACGGCGTGCAGATCACCGACCCGGCGATCGTGGCCGCGGCCGAGCTCTCCGACCGCTACATCACCGACCGCTTTTTGCCCGACAAGGCGATCGACCTGATCGACGAGGCGGCTGCCAAGATCAAGATCGAAATGGACTCCAAGCCCGAGGTGATGGATCGGCTGGACCGTCGCCTGATTCAGCTGCAGATCGAGCGCGAAGCCGTGCGTCGCGAGAAGGACGAGTCGTCGCAAAAACGCTTTGGCCTGATCGAAGACGAGATCACCAAGTTGCAAAAGGAAATCGCCGACTACGACGAGATCTGGCAAGCGGAAAAGGCGCAAGCCCAAGGCTCGAAGACGGTGATGGAAGACATCGACAAGATGCGCTTTCAGATCGCCGAGTTCACGCAGAAGGGCGACTTCAACAAGGTCGCAGAGCTGCAGTACGGCCAACTGCCGGCGCTCGAAAAGCGTTTGAAAGAGGCGCAGGAAAGCGAGACGAGCAAGGGTAAATCGAGCGTTCCGACGCTGTTGCGCACGCAGGTCGGTGCCGAAGAAATTGCCGAAGTCGTGGCGCGCGCCACCGGCATTCCGGTCGCCAAGCTGATGCAGGGCGAGCGCGACAAGCTGCTGGTCATGGAAGGCAAGTTGCACGAGCGCGTGGTCGGCCAGGATGAGGCCATCGGCGCGGTCGCGAATGCGATTCGCCGTTCGCGCTCGGGCTTGTCGGACCCTGGCCGTCCGACCGGTTCCTTTTTGTTCCTGGGCCCCACGGGCGTCGGCAAGACCGAGCTGTGCAAGGCGCTCGCGGGCTTCCTTTTCGACAGCGAAGACCATCTCATCCGCGTCGACATGAGCGAGTTCATGGAGAAGCATTCAGTGGCGCGCTTGATCGGTGCGCCGCCCGGCTACGTCGGCTATGAAGAGGGTGGCTATTTGACCGAAGCGGTGCGCCGCAAGCCCTACAGCGTGCTGCTGCTGGACGAAGTCGAGAAGGCGCATCCGGACGTATTCAACGTGCTGCTCCAGGTGCTCGACGACGGGCGCCTGACCGACGGCCAAGGCCGCACCGTCAACTTCAAGAACACCGTGATCGTGATGACCAGCAACATCGGCTCGCCGATCATCCAGGCGATGGTCGGCAAGCCGAACGAGGAGATCAAGGAAGCGGTGTGGGACGAGTTGAAGAACTACTTCCGACCGGAGTTTCTGAACCGCATCGACGAGACGGTGGTGTTCCATGCGCTCAACGCCAAGAACATCGAATCGATCGCCGCGATCCAGCTCAAGGTACTGCAGGCGCGCGTCGCCAAGATGGACATGGCGCTCGAGGTCTCACCTGCGGCGCTGGCCGAGATCGCCAAGGTCGGATTCGACCCGGTGTTCGGCGCGCGGCCATTGAAGCGGGCGATTCAGCAGCGCATCGAAAACCCGCTGTCGAAGTTGCTGCTCGACGGCAGCTTCGGGCCGAAGGACACGATCCATGTGACGACCGATCCGATCCATTCGCCGGGCAAGTTCGAGTTTGCCCGTACCGTCCGCACGGGTGATGTCGGGGAACCAACGACGGAGACGGTGGCCTAATCGCGATGATGAACTTCATCCTTCGCTTGGTTCTCTTCATGTTGGGGCTGGTCTTCGCGGCCAGCCTCGCCGTCGCGGTGCTGTTGTTCGGTGCGGCGTGGGGACTGCGCTATGGTTGGGCACGACTTACCGGCCGGCCGATTACGCCGTGGGTCATGCGCTTTAACCCTGGTGCCGGCTTCAACCGCTTCCGCGCGGCCAGCGCGCCGGCCGAGCCGTCCGCGGGCGACGTGGTCAGTGCGCGTGCGCTGGGCGAATCTTCGGAACGCCCAGTACGTGTGCATGGCGTGGGTGGCGGCGTGACCGACGTCCAGCCCAAGTCGGCGCCCTAAGCACGCCGCGCTGAACCCCGTCAAAATCGACCCTCCGCGTCCGCCGCCGAATGTGGCACCACCCTGGAGAGATTGAAATGACCCAACGCGACATCTTCGTGGTCGGCACCGCCCGCACCGCCATCGGCACTTTCGGCGGCTCGCTGAAAGACGTGCCCAACACCCAACTGGCCACCACCGCCGTCAAAGCGGCCCTGCAACGCAGCGGCGTGGCACCCGACGCCATCGGCCATGTCGTGATGGGCAACGTGATCCCGACGGACGTCAAGGACGCGTACCTGAGCCGGGTCGCCGCCATCGATGCCGGCTGCCCGATCGAGACGCCCGCCTTCAACGTGAACCGGCTCTGCGGCTCCGGCCTGCAGGCGATCATTTCGGCGGCGCAGGCGATCCAGCTCGGCGATTGCGACATCGCCATCGGCGGCGGCTCGGAGTCGATGAGCCGCGGCCCGTACTTCGATACTTCGGCCCGCTATGGCGCGCGCATGGGCGATGCGGTGCTGGTCGACTACATGCTCGGCATCCTGCACGACCCCTGGGAAAAGATGCACATGGGCATCACCGCCGAAAACGTGGCAGCGCGATACAACATCTCGCGCAGCCAGCAGGACGAGCTGGCGGTCATGAGCCAGCAGCGCGCTGCTGCGGCCATCGCGGCCGGTCGCTTCAAGGAGCAGATCGTTCCGGTCGAGGTCAAGACGCGCAAGGGCATCGTGCTGTTCGATACCGACGAGCACGTGCGCGCCGACACCACGATGGATACGCTGGGCAAGATGAAACCGGCCTTCAAGAAGGACGGCCTGGTGACGGCAGGCAATGCGTCGGGCATCAACGACGGCGCTGCCGCTGTGGTGCTGGCCGAAGGCTCGCGCGTGCAGGCGCTCGGCCTCAAGCCGCTGGCCCGGTTGGTCGGCTACGCACATGCCGGCGTCGAGCCCGCTTACATGGGCATCGGCCCGGTGCCGGCCACGCGCAAGGTGCTGGAACGCACCGGCCTGAAAGTGAGCGACCTCGACGTGATCGAGTCGAACGAAGCCTTCGCGGCGCAAGCCTGCGCCGTCATCCAGGAGCTGGGTTTCGACCCGGCCAAGGTCAACGTCAACGGCTCGGGCATCTCGCTCGGCCACCCGGTCGGTGCGACCGGCGCCATCATCACGACCAAGGCCATCGCCGAGTTGCACCGCACCGGCGGGCGCTACGCGCTGGTCACGATGTGCATCGGCGGCGGGCAGGGGATCGCGGCGATTTTCGAGAGAGTTTGAGCGGACGATGCCGCTGCGCAAGCCGATCCTTGTCGACGAAAACGAAGTCGAACTAACTGCCATTCGTGCGCAGGGTGCGGGCGGCCAAAACGTCAACAAGGTTTCGAGCGCGGTGCATCTGCGCTACGACATTCCGGCAAGCTCTCTGCCGGACGACGTCAAGGAGCGACTGCTGTCCTTGCGCGACAACCGCATCACGCAAGAAGGCGTGCTGGTGCTCAAAGCGCAGCAGCACCGCACGCAGGAGATGAATCGCAACGATGCGCTGGCGCGTTTGCAGGAGGTGGTCGACGGCGTGGCCGCGGCGCCCCTGGTGCGTCGGGCCACCAAGCCGACCTATGGTTCGAAGCAGCGACGACTGCAAGGCAAGAGCCAGCGCTCGGAAATCAAGAACCTGCGGGGACGTGTGCAGGACTGAGCCTGGTCTGGCCGCGAAGCCGCACGATCTGCAGTGCGACGCTCCGACAACGCCGCGGCGTGGCATAAACTGGCGACGCTCATCATCCGCCATGTCGCTCATCACCTTTATCGTCGAAGACAACCCCACGATTCGGGAGAACCTCATCCCGACGCTGGAAGATCTGGCAAATGCCGAGGTGGCCGGCTTCGCGGAATCCGAGGCAGAGGCGATCGACTGGCTCGCTTCCCATCGCGACGATTGGCACCTGGCGGTCGTCGACCTGTTCCTCAAGCAGGGCTCCGGCCTGGGCGTGCTGGCCGCATGCAGACAGCGCGGGGAACAGCAACGGGTCGTGGTGCTCAGTAACTACGCGACACCCGAGATGCGCAACCGCTGTACCGAGTTGGGCGCCGATGCGGTGTTCGACAAGTCCAACGAGCTCGACGCGTTCTTCGACTTCTGCAATACCGATCGGCCTTCGCAGTTTTCGGCGTTGTAGCGGCCGCGGGCCGCGGCCCATATGCCTAGCCCGCTGGCGTCGATTGCGACTCGTTGCGCGCGCAGTTCGTCATCAACGCTTGCAGCGCATCGGCATCGGTGCGGTAGTTGAAGAGCAGGGGTCCGGGCACGAGCAAGCCCGCACGGTCGAGCACTTGCTGCGCCGGTAATTTGAGGCCGCTGAGGTGCAACCGCACGCCCTTGCTCTCGAGCAAGCGACGCAGCGAGCCGAACACCTCGGCGCCGCTGATATCGATGCGGTTGATGGGATGCGCGAAGAGACAAACGTCGGTGACTTCAGGCCGCGCTGCAAGCACTTCTGCAATCGCGCGCTCGAGCGTGCCCGCAGAAGCAAAGTCGAGCTCCGCATCCATGCGCAGCGCGTAGAGAGCGGGCGCCAGCGGTGGTAACTGCCACAGGTGTCGGTCGCGCAGGCTGCCGTCGCCGTGCAAGCCGACTTCAATGATGCGCGGATGCAGGTGGCGGTACATGTAGTTCGCGAGGCTCGCCAGCAGCCCGCCGAGCACGCCCCAGTAGATCGAAGGCGCGGTCGCGATGGTGAGTGCGAAGGTGCCGATGCCGATGCCGGCCTCGATGCGCGACACACGCCACAGCACCGCGAAGCTGCGCGGCTTGATGAGCCCGACGATGGCCGTCATAACGACTGCGGCCAGCACGGCCTGAGGCACGTGATAGAGCAGCGGCATCAGCCACAGCAATGTGAGCGCCACCACGCCGACGCTGAACAGCGTGGCCCAACCGGTCTGCGCACCCGCATACAGCGTGATGGCCGAACGAGAGAACGACGAGCTGGTCGGAAAAGCACCGGTCAGGCCCGACGCCACCTTGGCGAGGCCTTGGCCGATCAAGTCCTGGTTTTCGTTCCACAGCGTGCCGGCGCGTGCGTTGTCGATCTTGGCGCTGGAAGCCGTTTCGAGAAAGCTCACCAGCGTGATCGTGAGCGCGGGCAGCAGCAGCATGCCGAGCGTGTGCAGCGTGCCGCCTGGCAGAGCGCTTGGCCAATACAAGGACGGCAAGCCCGAAGGCAGTGCGCCGACCACGGCGCCGCCGAGGAGCGCATAGCTGAGCGACCAGCTCAACGCCGCTGCGCCGGCGACGAGCGCCATGGTAGTGGGGAAGCGAGGCAGCCAGCGCTTGCCGGCCCACAACACGGCCATGCTGCCAAGGCCGAAAGCCATCGCAGTCCAGTCCGGAGGCGAGCCACCGCGCAGTACCTGCGGCACTGTACGACCAGTGAACCCGAGCAGCGAAGGCAGCTGCGACACCGCGATCAAAATCGCCGCGCCCTGCGTGAAACCGGTGAGCACCGGCGAGTTGACCAGTCGCAGTATCCAGCCGAGTCGCCCGGCACCGATCAGAATCTGGATGCCACCCGACAGTAGCGTCAGCCACACCGCCATCGCCACCCACTCGGCGCTGCCCGCGACCGCAAGGGGCGCCAGCGAAGCACCGACCAGCAGACTGGTGAGGGCAGTCGGCCCGACCGACAGGCGCTGCGACGAACTGAACAGTACCGCGACCAGTGCGGGCCACAGCGCCGCGTACACGCCGGTGACCAGCGGCATGCCGGCGAGGGCCGCGTACGCAACGCCTTGCGGGATCACCATCAGCGCGACCGTGATTCCGGCGAGTGCTTCGCCTTGCAACAGTGCGCGACTCGGACGCGGCCATGCGAGGCAGGGCATCCAGCGGGCGAGCCGCTGCCGCAAAGAAGGCGTGGTTGCTATCAAAACCGTAGCTTGGAGTGGCGTCTTGGCGCGCCTCTCGATTGTTTTTGATTGAGGATGACAGGCGAGTATAGAGGCGTGACTCACAGAGCAATGCGTCGAAAATCGCATCACGATTCAGACTGCGCCTACATCGCAAACCGATTGCTTCAGCGACTCTTGGACATGAATAAGTGGTTACGTCCATTCGCCGATCTCCGGAGTTGGCAGACCCGACGCTCGTTCGATCGCTTCGACCGGTTTGGTCCGTACCGCCTCACAGTGCATGCGTTGCCTTTGACGGCAGTACCGCTGGCCCATGCGCTGGTGCATTCGGTCACCGGGATCGACGATGACCTTCGTCGCTGGCTCGACGTCACGCTCGCCGAGCGTGCGCGGCCCGCTTTGGGCCAGCCTGCGTCGCGTGCGACGGTATCGGTCTGGTACGCGCTGCAGGACGCGCAGGCGACCGGCCTGCCGCTGGCCGCCGAAGCCGACTGGGCGCTGCTGAAAGCGATCGGCCGCGAAGACGCTGCAATGGAGGCGATGCGCTTTCTGCTGCGCATCTATCTGACGACAGTGCAGCTCTGGTTGCCCGGTGCGGCCGAAGCGGTGCGCACGCTCGACTCACCAGCCATGCGCTGGGCGGACGGCGTCGGCGCCGACGCTAGATCAACGACTTCGCGTTTTTAAGCACGTAGTCGCAAGCCTTCGTTTTCACTTTGCCAGACACCGACTTCAAGTCGATCGACTTGCCGTCGCCCTGTAACAACCCTTTGGCACCGTTGGCAAAGCCGGTCTGTTGCTGGGGCTGACCGGTCACCTTGGCGAGCAACTTGTCCTTGATCGACGCCGCATCGCCGCCGAGGTAGTTGTTCTTGACGCAGTACTGCAGCACGCCGGCCGCATTGCCTACCGTGTTGCCGCCCATCGCCGGCATCGCGTAGTTCCCGGCCTGTGACTTGAGCGAGTCGAGCAGGTTCGACGCGCCAGCGGAGGTACCGACCGATGCGCCGATGGACGCCAGAAGAAGTGAAGCGAGAGCGGTGCGTGTTTTCATGGTGGCTTCCCTTTGAAGATGAGTTGGGTGGTGTGGATGAGGGCGATGTTTACTGTCGTTTCTTGTGCTGGAACGCGGTCGGTGATTGCCCGGTCGCGGCCTTGAACATGGCGCAGAACGCGCTGTCCGTGGCGTAGCCGCTGGCCGCTGCGACACGACTCACCGCCATACCACGCGCTAGCAAAGGAAGGGCATGCGCCATCACGGCTTGCTGTCGCCATTGCTGCCAGCTGGTGTCGAGTTGAACCCTGAACAGTCGCGCCACGGTGCGCTCGCTTGCGCCGATGGCGGCGGCTCGTTCCGCCAGCGTTGCGCGATCGGCCGGGTTGCGCAGCAACGTCTCGCAGAGCTGCCGCAGTCGCTTGTCGTTGGGCAGCGGCACATCGATCTGAATCTGCGTTGCGCGTTCCAGTTCGCTGATGAGCAACGGCGCGATCATGCGTTCACGCGGAGCGGCTTCGGCATCGACCGGCGGCAGGCCATCTGGCGTGGTGTCGAGCGCCAGCATCAATGCGCGCAGCAGCGGGCTGATCTCCAGCACCTCGCATTTCTCCCAGCTCGGCGCGAGCCAGGCATGCAGGTAGACGGTGCGCAGCTCAGCATCTTCGATGAGCGTGATGCTGTGCTGCATGTCGGCCGGCACCCAGAGCGCGCGCGACGGCGGAACGATATAGCTGCCGTCTTCGGTGCTGAGCCGGATTACGCCGCGTGTCGAGAAGGTCAGCTGTGGCCACGGATGCGCATGGAGCTCGACCAGCGTGTCGGCCTTGAGGAAATGCTCTTTGGCGCGCAGCGGCCGCACGGCATCAGGCGCATAGAGATGCGGTGTGAGCGAGCCCACGCTGATCGACGGTGCCATCGATGGTTGCACGACGGTCGCTGATGGCGGCGATGCTGGAAGAGCGGCAGGTATAGAGGCAGTGGCTGGCATGGTTCCGACAAATGTTGTCGCTGTATCGTCATTCTGACGGTAGCTGGCGACATAGGATCAGGGTCCGCCCGTCATATTTGTAGCAATCCATGTCGTCTTCAGTCACAGCAGTTTCATCCTCGACGCCCACCTTGCGTGCCGACGCCCAGTTGATCGGCCTGGTGGGCCTCGCGCATGCCGTCAGCCACTTCAGCCAGTTGGTGCTGGCGCCGCTGTTTCCGTGGCTGAAAGATGCTTTCAACGTGAGCTACACCGAGTTGGGCGCGGTGTTGACCGTGTTCTTCGTGGTCTCTTGCCTGGTGCAGGCGGCGTCGGGATTCATCGTCGACAAGCTCGGCCCGCGCCCGGTGCTGTTCGTCGGACTCGGCGCGTTGGCGCTGGCGGCCTTTGGCTACGCGATGGCGACGAGCTACTGGATGCTGCTGGCCTTCGCGGTGCTGGGCGGCATCGGCAACGGCGTCTTTCATCCGGTCGACTACACGCTCTTCAACCGCAAGGTCGCGCCAACGCGGCTCGGCCATGCGTACAGCGTGCACGGCATCACTGGCAGTCTGGGCTGGGCGTTGGCGCCGGCCTTCGTGGTGCCGATCGCCATCGCGTATTCATGGCGCGTGGCATTGGCATCGGCCGGTGTACTCGCCGTGGTCGTGCTGCTGGTCCTTTGGATCTATCGCAGTGTGCTGTCGCTCGACGTCAGGACGGTGCAGAAGGCCACCGGGCAAGGCGGCGCTGCGCCCATCGGCGGAGAGTTCGATTTCTTGCGCATTCCGGCGGTGTGGATGTGCTTCGCTTTCTTCTTTTTCTACGCCGCCGTCATCAGCGTGGTGCAGACCTTCGCGCCCGTCGCGGCCGGCCATCTGCACGACGTGCCGGTCGCCCTGGTCGCGGTTTGCCTGACGGTCTACATGGTTGCGAGTGCCGCGGGCATGGTGTTCGGCGGCTTTCTCGCGTCGGACCCGACACGCTGTGCGCGCATCGTCGGTGCGGGCTTTGGCGTCGCGGCGGCGCTGGCGCTGGTGCTGGCCTTTGGAGACTTCCCCGGCATGCTGGTGCCGGTGATCTTCGGGGCGATGGGCTTCGCGTCCGGCATCGCGGGGCCTTCGCGCGATCTGCTGGTCAAGCGCTCGACGCCGCCCAATGCGACGGGACGCGTCTATGGCGTTGTCTACGCCGGTCTCGACATCGGCCAGGCTCTGGCGCCGCTGGTGTTCGGCCGGTTGATGGACAACGGCCAGTACATGAGCGTGATCGTCGGGCTGGCAGTGGTGCAGGGTGTGTTGATTGCAAGCGCGTTCAATGTGACGCGTGTGCGGCGCACGTCGCTGGTTGCCGCGACTGCTTGAGCGCGGCGGCCGCAGTGCCCGCGCTGCCGTTGCAGGGCCGGCGCGCACACTGAGCACCATGTCGACCAACGCCTTGCAACGTCATCAGCCCGATTCGCGATACGCGATGCTGCGGCTCTTCGTCACGCTGCTGATCATGACGGTCGGTAGCTGCGGCATGTATGTCGTGTCGGTGGTGTTGCCGGCAATCCAGTCCGACTTCGGCGTGGCGCGGGCCGAGGCCTCGCTGCCCTACACGCTGTTGATGATCGGCTTCGGTCTTGGCGGAATCGTCATGGGCAAGCTGGCCGACCGCCATGGCGTGATGTGGCCGCTGCTGCTGGGCGCAGTGTGCGTGGGTGTCGGCTTCGTGGCCTCCAGTTTCGCGACCGGCATCGTTGCTTTTTCTGCGGTGCAGGGAGTGTTTGTCGGGCTAGGCAGCGGTGCGGTGTTTGCGCCCCTGGTAGCCGACACCTCGTTGTGGTTCGTCAAGCGCCGTGGCATGGCGGTGGCCGTGTGCGCTAGCGGCAACTACCTCGCGGGAGCGGTGTGGCCGCCCATCGTGCAGAAGTTCGTGGAGGCCTCCGGTTGGCGAGCGACCTATGTGGGCCTGGGCCTGTTTTGCGGGCTGGCGATGGCAGGGCTGTCGCTGTTCATGCGAACGCGGCCGCCGGCGACCGTCATGGATGCGCCGCCCGCGGCGGTTGCGGGCCGCGCTGGTATCGACGCGGTGGCACGCCCCTTCGGCTTCAGCCTGGGGATGGCGCAAGGGTTGCTGTGCGTAGCTGGCACCGCCTGTTGCGTGGCGATGGCGATGCCGCAGGTTCACATCGTCGCCTACTGCACCGACCTCGGCTTCGGCGCTGCACGCGGGGCCCAAATGCTGTCGTTGATGCTCGCCTGCGGCATCGTGAGTCGCCTTGTCTCCGGTGCCCTCTGCGACCGCATCGGTGGCTTGCGCACGCTGTTGCTCGGATCGATGCTGCAATGCGTCGCGCTCTTCATGTTCCTGCCGTTCGACGGCATGGTGCCGCTCTTCGTGGTGTCGGCCATGTTCGGCTTGTTCCAGGGCGGCCTCGTTCCGTCGTACGCGATCATCGTGCGCGAATACTTTCCGCCGGCCGAGGCCAGCGCGCGCGTGGGCACCGTCATCGGCTGCACGTTGCTGGGCATGGCGCTCGGTGGCTGGATGTCGGGCAAGGTGTTCGATCTCACCGGCAGCTATCACGCGGCCTTTATCAACGGCATCGCTTGGAACCTGCTCAACATGTCGATCGCGGCGATGCTGTTGCTGCGAACCCGTCGGTTGCACGGCGCTGTGCCCGCAGCAGTCTGAGGTCTTTCACCTCGCGTCATCCACCTCGCGTCCTCTAGCCCGCGTCCTCTAGCTCGCCAAGAGCGCGTCGACTTTTCGCAACCCTTCGATCGTTTTCACGCAGGCTTCGGCAGCCTCTGTTCCCTTGACCGCGAAGTGGCGGTGGAAGTACTTGCGGTGTTCCGCATGCTCATGGAAGTGATGGGGCGTGAGCACGGCAGACAAGATCGGCACGCCGGTTTCGAGCTGCAACGCCATCAGGCTGTTGACCACGGTGGTCGCGACGAACTCGTGACGGTAGATGCCGCCGTCGACCACCAGCGCGCAGCCGACGATGGCGGCGTACTTGCCCGAGTTGGCCAGCCGCTTGGCGTGCAGCGGGATCTCGAAAGCGCCGGGCACATCGAACACATCGATGGTGTCGGCAGGCACGCCGAGACGCCCCATCTCGGCAAGAAAAGCGTCGCGTGCCTGATGCACGATGTCGGCATGCCATTGCGCTTCGACGAAGGCGATACGGTTGCCGTGTGGCGCATCGGTGGCGGCCGTGACAGAAAGGGGAAGGTCGTTGATCTGACTCATGGTGCCTCTGGTGCCTTTTGAAAAAAAGCAGGTTTCCTGAATCAGGGCGCACGAAGGCGACAGCAACGCCACGCGACGTAACGCGCGTGGCAATGCAGACGGTTCGCGCTCTCTTGCATCCGGACTGTGACCGTCGGCTCCGGAATCGCACCGAAATCTGCTGACCCCGACCTTCGTGGAAGACCGGGCGCTCGCGGGCTTGTGCGAACGAGTCGCCATCACCGCCGGTGGGGAATTGCACCCCGCCCTGAGAACGCTTGCCCCGACTTGCATCGGAGCGAGTTGGATTCTAGAGACGAGCGCAGGGCCGCGCTGTCACGCACGAGCCAAAACCCCACGGCGAGTCGTGCTGCGGTTTCGGGACCTTCAGCGCGGCGCCATGAAGGCCGTCATGCGTTGAAACTCGTCGTCGAGGGCCGCACGAAACGCAGCGCCGTTCGGCTTCTTGTCGACATAGCCGAAGCTCGGCTTCAGCCGTCCTGTCGTGGTTGTCACGTTCGCCCAGCCGATCACGCGGTCGTGCCACAGCAATGGCAATGCGTAGTAGCCGAACTGGCGCTTCGGCGCTGGCATGTAAGCCTCGAACTTGTACGTCCAGCCCCAGAGCAACTCGAAGCGGCGACGGTCCCACACCACCGGATCGAACGGCGCCAGCAGCCGAACCGCATCGTCAGGCGCGTGACGTTTGGAAGCGGGGTTCTCGTCGACCGGCCAGTACCAGGTCGTGCCGTCGATGCGGTTGCTGGCGAGCACTTCGCGTGCTTCACTCAGCGCGGCCTGGGTGTGCGTGCTCAGATGTGGCGCGCCGTAATTGAGCAAGCGCACGAGGTAGGTAAGGCTCGCGGCTGGCAGCGGGGCGTACTTGCGCACGATGAGTTCGAGCAGTGCCGCAGCACGCAGTGCGCGACCGGTCGGGCTGTCATCGATCGGTGGTGCATGGTCGACCGCTTCGTAGACGCGCGTGCCGCTGTCGCGCCGAGCTACGCGCAACATGCCGCGGTAGTGCATGCCGTCGAGCAGGTGCGTGCTCGCGTTGCTCGATCCGCCCCAATAGTTGGTCATGCGGCCGTGCGAGAAGTGCGCATCGACATCACGCGGATGCACTTGCCCGCGCTCGCGCACGAAGGCCAGCACGTCCGCAGCCTTGCGCCCAGTCTCCGCATCCCAAGCCAACTTGGGCTCACGCGGGTGCATCAACGCCAAATGTTCGCGCGGCAGAAAGCCGTAGTTGACGAGGCTGTCTTCTTCGATTGCAAGTCTTGGGTATCGCGCTTCAAGATCGCCCGCACGGTAGTCCTTGACGCGATGACGCAACGTGAGGTCTTGCGCTCTTGCGGGTGCGCGAATCGGGTCGGCTTGCACGAATCCGAGACGCTGGATTGCGCGCGGCAATGTGGTCGGTTTGAAGAGGGTGCGGGCTACGGCGTAGCGGCGCAGGTCATCGATGGTCGGGGCTTGCATGGACGCTGATTTCAGCATGGTGCTAACGGCGGGACGCGGTTGTGTTCGTGGCGGGGCCGAGGGCGCCGGGTGACCCCATTCCGCTCATGTCCCCCGCCTTCGTGTTCACACCACAGTCTTGTGCCGAGCAATGCAAACGTCGAGCGTCTCTTCCCCTGTACGTTGCCACCAGTCAAGATTGGAAAAAATCTCCACTTCGCTGAATCCATCGAAGCCCGCAGCCTCCATCCAGCCGCGAATCTTCTCCAACTCCACCACCCCATCACCCATCATTCCGCGGTCGGATAACAGGTCACGCGTCGGCGTCAACCAGTCGCACACGTGGTACGCCAGCAAGCGCGATTTGCCTGCCCGTTCGATCTGCTGCTGCAGCTTCGGGTCCCACCACACGTGATAGATGTCGAGCGCCACACCCAGCGCGCCGGTTTTGCCAGGGTCGAGTTCGTCGCACAGGTCCAGTGCGTGTTCGAGCGTGTTGATGCACGCGCGGTCGGCGGCCTGCATCGGGTGCAGCGGCTCGATGCCGAGCGGCATGCCGACCTTGCGTGCGTACTCCAGCGAAGCCGCGATGCCGTCGTGCACCTCGTTGCGCGCGCGGCCGATGTCCTTGTAAGCCGCCTTGCCTTCGAGCGCGCCGGGCAGCGCGCCGACCACGAGCACGAGGCACGGTGCGTCGAGCGTCTTCGCTTCGTCGATCGCGCGGCGGTTATCGTCGAGTGCGGCTTTGAGCCCAGCCGCATCGGGTGCCGGAAAGAAGCCACCGCGGCAGTAGCCCGAAAGGCCGATGCCATGCGCCTTGAGTTGCTTGGCGAGCTTGTCGATGCCCACCGCTGCGACCTGATCGCGCCATGGACTGATCGCCCTGATGCCGCGTTCGGCGCACTGGTCGACGATGCGGTCGAGCGGGACTTCGACGCCGCGTTGTTTGCGCACCGTCGCGGTGTTGATCGACAGCCAGTCGTGGTTCAGCGAGAAATCACGCATCCGTCGCCTTAGGCTTCGACGCCATGCATTGTGAGCAAGGTCTTCATGCGGCGCACGGCCAACTCCGGATGCTCCAGCAGATCGGCCGCATCGGCGAGGCGGAACAACTCGGCCAGATGCTGCAACGACCGTGTGCTCTGCTGGCCTCCGACCATGGTGAAGTGCGACTGGTGGCCGTTGAGCCACGCCATGAACACGACGCCGGTTTTGTAGAAGCGCGTGGGCGCCGCGAAGATGTGGCGCGACAGCGGCATGGTCGGGCCGAGGATGGCGTGGAACTTGTCGACATTGCCCAGAGCCAGCTCACCTAGCGCCGCGCTGGCCGCCGGCGCAATCGCGTCGAAGATGCCCAGCAGCGCGTCGCTCTGGCCGTGCGTCGCGTCGCTGCCAAAGCCATCGCCGGCAATCAGCTCGGCATAGTTGAAGTCGTCGCCGGTGTACATGCGCACGCCCGGCGGAAGCCGTCGCCGCATTGCGATTTCCTTGTCCTTGTCGAGCAGCGAAATCTTGATGCCGTCGACCTTGTCCGGGTGCGCGGCGATGATGCCGAGCGCGGTGTCCATGGCCTTGTCGACATCCCCCGATCCCCAGTAACCGGCCAGCGCGGGGTCGAACATCGGACCGAGCCAATGCAGCACCACCGGCTGCTTCGCCTGCGACAGCACGCGGTCGTACACGCGCTCGTAGTCGGCCGGGCTCTTCGCGACGCGGGCCAGTGCGCGGCTCGCCATGACGATCAGCTTGCCGCCGAGCGCTTCGATGGCGGCCATCTGTTCTTCGTAGCCGCGAATCACATCGTCGACGTTCTTGACGCTGTCGATGTCGAGATGGTCGGTGCCGCAGCCTGACGCGACGAGCGCGTTGCCGTCTTTCGAAGAGAAGTCCTTCGCCGCATCGAGCGAGCGGCGGATGAGCTCCAGCGAGGTCGGCCAGTCGAGGCCCATGCCACGTTGCGCGGTGTCCATGGCCTCTGCGACGCCCAGGCCCAACGACCAAAGATGACGGCGGTAGCCGATGGTCGCGTCCCAGTCGATCGCGCATTGCAGCCAAGGATCGATGGTGGCTAACGGATCGGCGACGACGTGTGCTGCCGAATAGGCGATGCGGTTGAACGCGACGCCGGCCACCGGCTTGGTGGGCATAGCGCCGCGCAACGAATAGGCTGATAGCGCGCCGTCGGCGGTCGGAAGGGTGAGGGTTAACGCCATGCTGCCGGCCTCGTCAGATGCTTAGCGCCGGCACGTCGACCCAACGGCGCTCGCCCCAGCTTTCGAGCGCGGCTTCGACCAACTGCACGCCCTTGACGCCTTCGGGCAACGTCCACTTGTAAGGCGCGTTTTCGACGACGTGGCGGATGAAGTGTTCCCACTGGATCTTGAAGCCGTTGTCGTAGACCTGCGAGTCCGGAATCTCCTGCCATTGGTCGAAGAAGTTCATCGTCTGCTTTTCGTCCGGGTTCCATACCGGGCGCGGCGTGGCGACGCGCGACTGCGCACGGCAGCTTGACAGGCCGGCCACCGCAGAGCCATCGGTGCCATCAACATGGAAGATGACGAGATCGTCGCGGCGCACGCGCGTGACCCAGCTCATGTTGATCTGCGCGATGACCGGCTCGCCGTTGTGTCCGACCAGCTGGCAGGTGGCGTAGGCCGCATCGTCTGCGGTGGCTTCGTAGGGTTCGCCGGCCTCGTCCCAGCGCTTGGGAATGTGCGTGGTGCCAAGGCAGCTGACCGACTTCACCTCGCCGAACAGGTTGTCGAGCACGTAGCGCCAGTGGCACATCATGTCCAGGATCATGCCGCCGCCGTCTTCCTTGCGGTAGTTCCAGCTCGGACGCTGAATCGGTTGAAGGTCGCCTTCAAAAACCCAGTAGCCGAACTCGAGGCGCACGCTCAGCATGCGGCCGAAGAAGCCGGCGCGACGCAGCATGTCGAGTTTGCGCAGGCCGGGCAAAAAGAGCTTGTCCTGCACCGCGCCATGCTTCAAGCCCGAGCTTTGCGCAAGACGTGCGACTTCGACTGCTTCGTTCAAATTGGTCGCGATCGGCTTCTCGCAATACACGTGCTTGCCGGCGCGGATCGCCTTGGCCAGCAAGGTGGGGCGCATCTGCGTGGTGCCTGCGTCGAAGAAGATCGTGTCGTCCTTGTTCTCCAGCGCGAGGTCGAGGTCGGTGCCCCAGCGTGCGATGCCGTGGGCTTTGGCCAGCGCCTCGATCTTGTCGGCATTGCGTCCGATGAGGATCGGGTCGGGCATGACCTTGTCGCCGTTCGAAAGCGTCACGCCGCCCTGCGCGCGAATGGCGCAGATGGAGCGGATCAGATGCTGGTTCATGCCCATGCGGCCGGTGACGCCGTGCATGATGATTCCGAGTCGTTGGGTCGCCATTTCAGAGGTCCTTTTTTTTGCGATGTTCTTGAGGAGGTCTTGTGTGGGCTCAACTGCCGGCGAGCGGCTGGAGCGTGGCCCAGTCGGGTTGCGCGCTGGCGGCAAAGCCGGGCGCAGCAAGCGACGTGATGTCGAGCATCCCACCGTGCACAGAGAGCCGCACCTTGTCGCCGCTTGCTTCGTAGAGCCCAGGTTGCGCCCGCAAGAAGCCTTGCGCTTCTGTTGTGCTGCCGCCCTGGCCGCTGAAGCCGTCGACGTAGTGATGGCCGTTGCGCTCGACGTGCGTGAGCCCGATCAGGTTGACCAGTGCGAGGTCTTGCTGCACGGCGAGGCCGGCTTGTGTGGTCAGGTCTTCGGCCGACATGAAATAAGCGGCCGGTCGGCCTTCGGAGGCGGCTTGCAGGTTGAGTTGCCGGCAACGCGCTGCGTTGAGCAACGAGCGATAGATGCCCTTGCAATCCTTGCTCGACACGCCCGTGTAGCCGCAGGTCAGCGCCTGCGGAAACGCATCGAGCGTGCCGTCGGACTCATCGATCAGCACCGGGCGCATCGCAGCGAGCGCGCGCACATCGCTTTGCAATGCGGTTGCGCGTGGCAATGGTTGCTCGATGTAGAGGGTTGCCGCTGCGAGGCGATGTAACGCGGGCGTCGCCTGCACTCGTTGCCAGAAGCGCGCGGCGGCTTCGGCATCGGCGAACTGCTCGTTGCCGTCGAGCGTGACGACGTAATCGGGCACGCGCTCGATGACCTCGGCAATTCGCGTCAGCCGGGCCAGATCTTGCTCCGCGTTGCCGGCGACCTTGAGCTTGAAGTAGCGGCAGCCGGTGGCTGCGACGACTTCTTCCAGCGTCTCGGGCAAGCCGTCGCCCACGCATTGCTGTACGTCGGCTGCCGTTATGGCGTCGACCAGTCCGACGGTGTGACGCAGCGCGATGCGGTTCGCTGGCGCTAATGAGCCGAGGAAGCTGGCGAAGTCGAACGCGTCGAGGTCCGGCGTCAGCGTCGCATCGATGCCGGGCAGATTGCGTTGCACCGCTTCATAAAACGAAATACCTTCGGCGCGACACAGCGCATCGAGCAGCGCGCGGTCGATCAAAGCCGGACCGAAGCAGGCGATGAGCGGGTTGAGTTGCTGCGCCGCCGCGGCGTCGATTTGCGGCTGGTAGTTCGCTGTGAAGTGCGCGAAAGCAGGGCGCGATTTGCCATCTGCAAGATAGGCGGCCTTCGCCAAACGAAGCGAGGTGCGCAGCTGATCGAAGTTGTCGTCGTTGCTGAGCGCGAGGTTCTTGTCGAACCACTTGGGCGCGAGTAACTCGGCTGAAGCGCCTTCGGCTTCAACGCCATTGTCTGTGCGGATGCGAACGCGCACGAAGGCCTGCGGGCAAGCCGTCAGCGTGACGACGCCGAAGCGGAACGGCATGCGCATCTTCACGCCGCGTTCGAAGAGCTGGATGTCGAGGATGCGGAACGGAATGGACATGGCGACCGGTAAAAGACCTGCGAAAAGGATGCGGGAAAACGATTCGGGAAAAGGTCAGGCCAGCTTTTCGCGCAAGCCCTTCAGGTAGCCGGCCGAGAACGCGGCCACGCCCGGGCCGTCGGGCACGTAGTCGAAGGGTTCGACGCCGATCGCGCCGGCGTAACCATGGCGCTTCAATGCCGCGAAGATCGGCGCGAACTGCATCGCGCCTTGACCCGGTCCGCGGCGGTTGGGGTCGTTCACCTGAATGTGGCCGATGAGCCCGGTCGGCAACCAGCGGTCGATCAGGTCGGGCACGCTCTCGCTTTCACTCAGGCCGGCGGCGCTGCAATCGATCATCGTGCGCAGGTTCGGGTGGTCGATGGTGCGCACCACCTCTGCCGCCTGGGCCACGGTATTGAGCATCGATGTTTCGTGCGGCGACAACGGCTCGATGCAGTAGATGACACCGTTGGCGGCTGCCGATTCCGCGACGCGCGCCAGGCCGTCCTGCAGACGCGCCAAGGCGACGGCGTGGCTCTCTCCGTCAGGGATCTGCCGCTGCTTGGGCGAGCCGTGCACCAGCACCATGCCGCCGAGTTCGGCGCACAAGCCGGTCAGGCGCGACATCACATCGAGCGTGCGGGCGCGCAGGTCGGCGTCGGGGTGGGTCAGCGACAAACCTTCGGGCTTGACCAGCAGCCAGTGCAGGCCGGTGACGATGAGGCCGAACGATTCGATGGTGGCGCGAATGCGTGCCGCTTCGCCCGATGTGATCTTTTCCGGCGCGTCGCTCAGCGTGAAAGGCGCGACTTCGAGCCCGTCGTAGCCAAGTGCCGCGGCGACCTCGCATTGTTTCTCCAGCGACATGCCGGCGAGCACTTCGTTGCACAGAGCGATCTTCATGAGGGTTGCCTTGAAACGAGCGACTTCAGCGTGCGGCTGAAGCCACCGGTGATGCTCTGTACCAGCGCTTTGAAGGCCGGCACATACAGAAGAATCGTGAAGATCGTGACCGTCGCAAAACCGATGCAGATCGGACGTGTGAAGAAGGGCGACAGGTCGCCATCGGACAAGACCAGCCCGCGGCGCAAGCTCTTGTCGAGCAGCGGACCGAGCACCAGACCGAGAACGAAGGGCGCCATCTGGTAGCCGCGGCGCCGCAGAAAGAAAGCGCCTATGCCGATGACCAGCATGCAGTAGATGTCGAACAACCGCGACGCGCTGGCGAAGGCGCCGACAGTGCACAGCAGAAAGATGATCGGCATCAGCACCGTGCGCTTGATGCGCAGCACCAGCAGCAGCGGCTTCACCAGAAACAGGCCGAAGATCAGGATGCTGACGGTGGCGAGCGAGGTCATCGCGACCACGTCGTAGACGAACTGGGGGTGCGAGATCATCATCATCGGACCGGGCTGGATGCCGTGGATGATCATCGCGGCCATGAGCACGGCAGACGGTGCTGAACCTGGAATGCCGAGCGCCAGTGCCGGAATGATGTGGCCCGGAATCGACGCCATGTCGCCAGTCTCGGCGGCCATCAAGCCATCGATCGAGCCCTTGCCGAAGAGCTCCTTTTCTTTGCTCGCCGCCTTGGCTGCGGCGTACGACATCCACGCACCGGAGTCTTCGCCGACGCCCGGCATCAGCCCGGTGAGCACGCCGATCACGCCGGAGCGCAACACGGTGGGCCAGTACTGCACCACCTCGCGAAAGCGCGGCAATACCGAGTCGCGTAACTCGACCATCTTCTTCTCGACCGGGTCGGCCAGTGTCGTCAAGACCTCGGCAAAACCAAAGGCGCCGACCAGTGCAGGAATGAGCGAGATGCCGCCCGAGAGCTGGTCCCAGTCGAAGGTGAATCGGTTGTACGCGTACAAGCCTTCTTGCCCGATCTGCGCGACGAACAGGCCGAGCGCGCCCATCAACCAGCCCTTGAGCGGATCGTCGCCGACGATGCTGCCCGACATTGCGACACCAAAGAGCGCAAGCCAGAAGAACTCGTAGGCACCGAACGACAACGCGACTTCGGCCAGCAACGGCGTGAAGGCTGCAAGGCAAAGCACGCCGAACAGCGTCCCCATGAAGGCGCCCGAAGTGGCAATGCCGATGGCTCGACCGGCCTCGCCGCGGCGCGCCAGCGCATAGCCATCGGCACACGATGCCGCGTTGGCAGCGGTGCCGGGAATGTTCAGCAGGATGGCCGTGCGAGAACCACCATAGAGGGTGCCGACATACGAACAGATCAGGATCAGGATCGCATCGTTGGCCGGTAGCTTGATGGTGAGCGTCGTCAGCAACGCGATGCACAGCGTTGCCGACAAGCCCGGCAGGCAGCCGACGATGATGCCGATCAACGCACCGCCGAGACCAAAGGTGATCGACGTGATGTTGAGGAAGCCGAGGTAGGCGTGACCGAGGAGCGCGAGGCCTTCGAACATGGTGGTCTTGCTGAGCTCAGAGAGTTGCTTAAGGCAGATGAACCAGGAACAGTTCCTGGAACACGAGCGTGATGACGATGCCGGCACCGAGGCCGATGGCCAGCGTCTTGCAGAAGATCGGCAGCGTGAGCGACTCGCCTGCTGCCTTGCGTTGCACGTGCTGCAGGCTCAGGATCGCGATGGTCACGAACAGCGCGGCCGCCGCCCAGAAGGGCAGTCCGTGCCCCACGAGCCCGACCGCGAAGACGACGCACAAGCCCACCACCAGCACGATGCGTTTCTTCTCGACGCTGCTGGTCGCAGGCGTCGCCACTGCGGCTTCGCCGGAATGCGCAGAGAGTCGACGCCAACTGCGCAGCGCCAGCAGAAACCCCAACAACACCGTCACGATGCCGAGCAAGCCTGGCAAAAGTCCGGGCGCGGTATACGGATTGATGTCCTGCTTCTCGAGCCGGTCCATGCGAAGCGAGCCGATGAGCACCGCCGCGCCGAAGATCATCCACGCGAAGGCGGCGATCAGGTCGGAGCGCGGGCTGACGGTTCGGGCTTCTTCAACCGGCGTCGTCGGGAGTTCGGACGACTGCTTTGGCTGTGCAGAGGTCGAGGTAGCGGGAGGCGTCATGGAAACGAATCAAGGCTTCGGAATGCCAACGGTGTCGGGCGACACCTTGGCCTTGCCTGCCCCGAACAGCATCCACGCATTCGCCTGCACAGCCGGCATCACCGCCTTCTGCGCAGCCTCGCCGGAGGTCGGCAAAAACAGGGCGCCGCGGCTGCTCGCATACTTCTTCAGCGCTTCGCTCTTCGGGATGTTTTCTTCCCAGATCTTCTGCACCGTTTTCACGACCTCGTCAGGCACGCCCTTGGGGATGAAGATGCCGAAGTAGTTGGCCGGCGCGGTAAAGCCGGGAATGGTTTGGGAGAGCGGCGGAATGACGCCGAAGCCTTCGAGGTCGAGCGGCTTGTCGCTGACCGTGGCGAGCGGACGCAGGCGCTTGCCACGGATCATGTCCGCCTGTTCGACGGCCAGTTGCGTGGTGACTTCGGCCTCGCCCGACACGGTGGCCACCACCGCAGGATTGCCGCCGTCGTACGGCACTTCGCGGTACTTGACGCCGGTAGCCGCGGCGATGAAGTCCATCGCGTTGTGGCCTGCGGAGGTGACGCCTGCCGTCGCCACCGTGATCTTGCCGGGCTGAGCCTTCATGGCGTCGATCAGGTCCTTGGCTGTCTTGTACGGCGTCGCCGGATTCACGCCGATCACCTGGATGTTGGCGACCGTCAGGAAGATGTTCCAGTCGCTCATCTTCGTTTGCAGCGAGCCGAGCGTTTCGTAGGTGCCCAGGTCTTGTGCGGCACCGGCCGTCCACGTGTAGCCATCCTTTGCAGCATCGAGTGCGCTCTTGGTGCCGATCGCGCCTGATGCACCCGGCTGATTGATGATGACGACGGTTTGGCCGAGTGCTTTTTCGATCTCGCCTGCAGTGACGCGCGTGACCTGATCGGTCGACCCGCCTGCCGCCCACGGCACGATCAAGTTGATGGGGCGAGACGGCTTCCACTGGGCCAGCGCGCCGGACGCAGCGGCAGACAAAACGGCGACGACAAACACCCGGCGAGCCAGGTTGCGAACGGAATCGGCATGCATCACGAAGGTCTCCAGTTATGGTTTTAATTCACCAGCGGGTGAATTCTGACTAGCGCGAACCAGAGCGTCAACGGACCACGCCAGTCAGTCCCTCAGGACATACCCTAGGATCACATCGCACATGTGAGAGAGGCGTTCGCTGCGCGCTTTGCGCGTCATGAGGTCGCGCCCGAAGATGGCTGACAGCGTGTAGTTGTTGGAAAGATAGAAGTACGCGATGCCGGCGATCGAGATGTAGAGGTGCACCGGATCGACACCGCCGCGAAACACGCCTTCCTTCCGGCCACGTTCGAGAATGTCGCCAAGCGTCTGGATCACCGGCGAGTTCATTTCCCGCACGCGCTTCGACTTCTCCAGATGGCGCGCTTGGTGCAGGTTGGCGCTGTTGAGAAGGGTGATGAACTCGGGATGTTCGAGGTAATAGTTCCAGGTGAATTCCATGAGTCGGCGCACGGCTTCGGCCGGCGGCAGGTCAAGCAGATGCAACTCTTTTTCAGCCTCGCGAATGTTGGCGTAGGCGCTCTCCAGCACTGCCAGAAACAGGTCGTCCTTGCTGCTGAAGTAGTAGTAGATCAGTCGCTTGTTGAGGCCCGCACGTTCCGCGATGCTGTCGACGCGCGCACCGGCCAGTCCCAGCAGCGCGAACTCTTCGCGCGCGGCGTCGAGGATCGCTTGCTGCGATCTGTCGGCGTCTCTGAGGCGCGGTTCGGGTGCGATAGCTGCAACGGATTTCATGCGTTCTTTTAACTGTTTGGTGAATTAAAGCCAACCCGATTTTTCCCTGACGATAATCGGCGGCATCTCTTCATCTACTCAATCGGGCGTGGCATGCAAAAGCAGCAGACAGCGGGGCACTTGATCGTCGAATGCCTTATCGAACAGGGCGTCGAAATTGCATTCGGCGTGCCGGGAGAAAGTTTTCTCGCGGTGCTCGACGGCTTTCATGCGTACGACGACCGCATTCGCTTCATCGTGAACCGGCAGGAGGGTGGCGCGGCCTTCATGGCGGATGCGCATGGGCGGCTCACCGGGCGGCCTGGCATCTGCTTCGTGACGCGCGGCCCGGGAGCCACCAACGCATCGATCGGCGTGCACAACGCGTTTCAGGATTCGACGCCGCTCGTGCTTTTCGTCGGCGACGTCGGCAGCGATTTTCGCGATCGTGAAGCCTTTCAGGAGGTCGACTACGGCAGCTTCTTCGGGCCAAGCACCAAAGGGTTTGCCAAGCGCGTCGAGCGCATCGACGATGCGAGTCGCATTCCCGAATACATCGCCCGCGCGTTCTCGACCGCGATGAACGGCCGCCCCGGCCCGGTCGTGCTTGTGCTTCCGGAAGACATGCTGAGGTCGACCACGGCGGCACGCCCACTCGGCCGCGTCGAGGCCGTGCAACCGTGGAGCGATCCGGGATCGCTGCGTACCTTGCGCGAACTGCTGATGAAGGCGCAGCGCCCGTTCGTGATCGCTGGCGGCAGTGGCTGGACGACGCAATCCGCGCAGGCGCTGCAGCGCTTTGCAGAGAACTGGAAGCTACCGGTCGGCAATGCGTTTCGCTTTCAGGATACGTTCGACAACCACCATCCGCTGTATGCGGGGGACGTCGGCATCGCCATCAATCCCAAGCTCGCCGCGCGAATCAAAGACAGCGACCTCGTCATCGCGATCGGGCCACGCTTGGGCGAGATGACCACCGGTGGATACACGCTGCTCGAAGCCCCGAAGGCGAAGCAGACGCTGGTGCACATCCATGCCAGCGCCGAAGAGCTCAATCGCGTGTACCAGGCCGACCTGGCCATCAATGCAGGCATGAGCGCCGCGGCGCGCAGCCTGGAGGTGCTCAGTGCCCCGCCTGAAGTGCCATGGGAAGAGTGGACGTTTGCTGCCCATGCCGACTATCTCGCGAACCTCGTGCCGCAACCCTTGCCCGGCTTGCCCGCCGACATGCCTCGTGGCGCAGTCGACCTAGCCGAGGTAGTGGCGTTGTTGCAAAAGCATCTGCCGCACGATGCCGCCATCACCAACGGTGCCGGCAACTTCGCGAGTTGGGTGCATCGCTTCTTTCGCTACCACGGTCTTGCCAAGGGCCATAAGACGCAGCTGGCGCCCACCAGCGGCGCAATGGGCTACGGCGTGCCGGCTGGCATCGCGGCCAATCTGACGACCGGCCGCATCGCCTTCACGATTGCTGGCGACGGTGACTTTTTGATGAACGGACAGGAGCTGGCGACGGCGTCGCAGCACGGTGGCAAAAGCATCATCGTGCTGCTGAACAACGGCATGTTCGGGACCATCCGCATGCATCAGGAGCGCGAGTACCCCAACAAGGTCAGCGGCACCGCGCTGCGCAACCCAGACTTCTGCGCGCTTGCCAGGGCATACGGCTATGCGGCTGAGAAAGTGACTGCCACGTCGCAGTTCGAAGGCGCGTTGCTGCGGGCGCTGGAAGCCGACATTGGCACGCTGATCGAGATACCACTCGACGCGGAGATCATCTCGACGCGCGGCACGTTGTCGTCGATCACCAAAGCAGCGCAAGCGCGGCCTTCACCTTGAACGAAAAAAAGCCGGCATGAGCCGGCTTTCCAGTTTCAGGTGCACGAAGCACCCGAGGCTTACTTGACGTGCTTGCCGATCAGCGCAGCCAGTTCGAACATCGACACTTGCGGCTTGCCGAAGATTTCCTTCAGCTTGGCGTCGGCGTTGATGTTGCGCTTGTTGGCCTTGTCTTGAAGATTGTTCTTCTTGATGTAGTCCCACAGCTTGCTGACGACTGCGGTACGCGGCAGCGGCGTGGAGCCGACGACAGCAGCGAGTGCCGGGCTGGGGGTCAGGGCCTTCATGAAGGCAGCGTTGGGCGTGCGCTTCTTGGCGGGAGCAGCCTTCTTTGCAGCAACCTTCTTCGCAGGAGCAGCCGTCTTTGCGGGCGCAGCCTTTTTCGCAGGAGCAGCCTTCTTTGCCGGAGCAGCTACTTTCTTCGCTGGAACAGCCTTCTTTGCGGGAGCCTTTTTGGCCGGAGCCTTTTTTGCAGTTGCCATGGTTTGATTTCCTTTTTTTGGTTGGACATTCACCAATGAAAAACAGCGTCTCCACTGGCACTGCGGATGCTAAAGGAGAAAAAACGCGTTTCCAAGTGGAAAAGAGACTTTTTCATTGGGGGCTGTTGTTTTTTCAGAGGAGAAACAGAGGGGAATGCGGGGGAGAGCCGAGAGAGGGCGCCCTACGGTTTCGCCAAGCGGGCAGGCCAGGTCGCGAGCATCACGCCCATGAGTGCCGCGGCGAACGCCACAAGCTGCAGCATCGAGAGGCTTTCGCCGAGCACCAGCACGCCCACCAACGCCGCGCTCACAGGCAGCATCACGGTGAAAACGCCAGCCTGCGATGCGGGCACATTGCGCAGGCCCGTCATCCACAACCACACCGTCCAGATGCTCGCGGCCATCGCATAGACCACGAGCAAAAGCCAGGTGCCGACATGCACTGAGGCGAAGTCGAACCGCCATGCGAACCAGAGGCCGAACGGCGTCGAGAGCGCGAAGCCCCAGAGGTTGATGAGCGACGAGATGCGCTTGGGTCCGAGACGTCCGGTAAGCGACTTGCCGATGACCGCATACGCCGACTCGCACAGTACCGCGCAGAACACAAGCAGGTTCCCGAGCCAAGGCATACCGCTTTGCACTGCGCCTGATGTCGGCGCTGTCGCTGCAGTCGATGTCACATGCACGGGCGCGAACGCCAGCAGTGCGATGCCTCCGGCGGCACAGCCGATGGCGCCGGCTACGCGCAGCGTGATGCGCTCGCGCAGGAAGATCCAGCTGGTCAACGCGACCACCGCCGGGATCGACGCCATGATCACGCCGGCCGACACCGCGCTCGTCATGCTCACGCCAAAGAGCATGCAGATCGAGAACATGAAGTTGCCGAGGAACGATTCGAGAAAGACGAGGCCGCGCGTGCGTCGTGTCATTGGCGGTTCGTCGGCCGGGCGCTTCAGCCAGTGCGGCATGGCCAATGCGGCGATGCCGAAGCGCATCCATGCGAGTAGCAACACCGGCAGTGCGGCGACGAGTGGCTTGGAAAGAGCGACATAGCTGCCGACGAGCGTCATGCTCAAGGCAAGGCAGGCATAGGCAACGAGACGGCTAGATGCTGGCGCGGCGGACACCGTGGATGCCGCTGATGCAGGTGGGTTCACTAGACTGGCACGATTGAATCGATGGATCGATGATGCCCGATGAAGTTGTCGTGCCTGGCAAGACGGGCGCCGCGTCCCCTGACGCCGAAGCCAATGGCTTTGTTCGTCACGTCTTCGTTTACGGCACGTTGCGCCGCGGCGGCAGCAACGACATCACGCGTTGCCGGCCGTTGCCGCAGTTCGTCGGTCATGCGCACATCGCGGGCACGCTCTACGACCTCGGCGCATATCCAGGTGCTGTACTGGGTGTACTGGGCGATGCGTCATGCGGTGGCAAACAGCGCGCCGATCATGGCGGGCTGGTTCACGGCGAGATCTATTGCATCACAAAAGCTGTGGAAGCAGAGCTCGACTTGCTCGAAGAAGTGCGCGACGACGGCGGCGGCGAGTACGTTAAGCGAGAGATCGAGTTGGTGCTGTCCGGATCAGGCCCGCGAACCGAAGCAGGCGCGATGACGTTACGTTGTCTTGTCTACGAGATCCATCCGTCGCGTGTTACCGGGCGCGCCGTCATCGAAAGTGGCGACTGGTTTCGAAGTTGATGAAGGCTGCTGTCACAGTTTCACTAGCGAATACTTGATTGCACATCGCAAAATTCGGCTTTGGTGCAACGCAATAATTTTTCTCAATATAAGAAAAACTATTCCGCATTGAGAAAAGTCTCTGTAAGTGGTTGATTTTGCTTCAGTATTAATATGTCTTCTATAAGACATAAGACTCCGGCTTCGCGTTAAAGTTTGCCCCATGGCGGAAGCGCCCAACCGATCCAAGTCAACCAATCAACCTCACGGAGTGCACATGCCCCAGACCCTGACAGAACAACTGAGCCGAGAACAACAGATCGCCGCACTCGAAAAAGACTGGGCGACGAACCCGCGCTGGAAGGGCATCAAGCGCGGCTACAGCGCCGCCGACGTCGTGCGGTTGCGCGGCTCGGTACGGATCGAGCACACGCTGGCCCATCGTGGTGCAGAAAAGTTGTGGGATCTCGTCAACAGCGAGCCTTACGTCAACTGCCTCGGCGCACTCACTGGCGGCCAGGCCATGCAGCAAGTCAAGGCCGGCGTGAAGGCAATCTACTTGTCGGGCTGGCAAGTGGCCGCAGACAACAACAGCTACGCATCGATGTACCCGGACCAGTCGCTGTACCCGGTCGACTCGGTGCCGACAGTGGTCGAACGCATCAACAACACGTTCCAGCGCGCCGATGAAATCCAGTGGTCGAAGGGTACGAATCCTGGCGACAAAGGCTACATCGACTACTTCGCTCCTATCGTGGCCGACGCCGAAGCCGGCTTCGGCGGTGTGCTGAACGCCTTCGAATTGATGAAGGCCATGATCAAGGCCGGCGCCGGTGGCGTTCACTTTGAAGACCAACTCGCATCGGTCAAGAAGTGCGGGCACATGGGCGGCAAAGTGCTGGTGCCGACGATCGAGGCGGTACAGAAGCTGATCGCCGCACGCATGGCGGCCGACGTCTGCGGCACGCCGACTTTGGTGATCGCACGGACCGACGCTGAAGCGGCCGATCTCATCACCAGCGATTACGACGAAAACGACAAGCCGTTCATCACCGGCGAACGTACGGCCGAAGGCTTCTACCGGACTCGCAAGGGCATGGACCAGGCCATCAGCCGCGCCGTCGCCTATGCCCACTACGCCGATCTGGTGTGGTGTGAAACCGGTACGCCGGATCTGGCCTTTGCCAAGAAGTTCGCCGACGCCGTGCACAAGGTTCACCCCGGCAAGATGCTGGCGTACAACTGCTCTCCTTCGTTCAACTGGAAGAAGAACCTCGACGACGCGACCATCGCCAAGTTCCAGAAAGAGCTGGGCGCCATGGGCTACAAGTACCAGTTCATCACGCTGGCGGGCATCCACTCGATGTGGTTCAACATGTTCGATCTGGCGCAAGACTACGTCGCACGTGGCATGTCGGCCTATGTCGAGAAGGTGCAAGAGCCCGAGTTCGCGGCGCGTGAGCGTGGCTACACCTTCGTGTCGCACCAGCAAGAAGTCGGCACCGGCTACTTCGACGAAGTGACGACCGTGATTCAAGGCGGCAAGTCGAGCGTGACGGCGTTGACCGGTTCGACTGAAGAAGAGCAGTTCCACTGAACCTGCGTTCACGACAAATGCGAACGTGAACGTGACCCCAAAGCCCGGCCTTGGCCGGGCTTTTTTGTGCGCGCGGATAGAATCTCCGGTCCGATCCGCAACCAGGGCGAGAAAGGCATTTTGGTTATGACACCGCGAACTACGCCGCAAGCCATCAGCGGTCTTTTCCTGAAAGGACGAGACCGGTAGCCCGCGCACGCTGGATTTCTCCGGCAATCAAGCCAATGCAAAGCGCGGTCGATCACCGCGCTTTTTTGTTTTCTGCCCCGAGGTTTTCACATGATCCAGATCACGCTTCCCGACAACTCGCGCCGCGAGTATCCAGGCCCCGTTTCGGTCGCCGAAGTCGCTCAATCCATCGGCCCCGGCCTGGCGAAAATGACCGTGGCCGGCAAGGTCGACGGGCTGCTGGTCGATGCCAGCGACATCATCGATCGCGACGCCAAGCTGCAGATCATCACGCCGCGCGATGAAGAAGGGCTGGCGATCATTCGTCACTCGACGGCGCACCTGCTGGGCCATGCGGTGAAGCAGCTGTATCCGACGGCGATGATGGTGATCGGCCCGGTCATCGACGAAGGCTTTTATTACGACATCTCGTACGAGCGGCCGTTCACGCCCGACGACGTGGCGGCCATTGAAGCGCGGATGCGCGAGCTGATCGCGCAGGACTACGACGTCGTCAAGAAAATGACACCGCGTGCGGAGGTCATCGACGTCTTCAAGGCGCGCGGCGAAGACTACAAGCTTCGCCTTGTCGACGACATGCCCGACGAGCAGTCGATGGGTCTCTACTACCACCAGGAATACGTCGACATGTGCCGTGGCCCGCACGTGCCGAACACGCGCTTCCTGAAGGTTTTCAAGCTGACGAAGCTGGCGGGCGCGTATTGGCGCGGTGATGCGAAGAACGAGCAACTGCAGCGCATCTACGGCACGGCGTGGGCCGACAAAAAGCAGCTGGATCAGTACATCCAGCGCATCGAAGAAGCGGAGAAGCGCGACCACCGAAAACTCGGCAAGGAACTCGACCTGTTCCACATCGACGAGGTGGCGCCGGGCGTCGTGTTCTGGCACCCGAAGGGTTGGGCGATGTGGCAAGAGGTCGAGCAATACATGCGTCGCGTCTACCGCGAGACGGGCTATCAGGAAGTAAAAGGCCCGCAGATCCTCGACAAGAGTCTGTGGGAGAAAACGGGCCATTGGCAGAACTACCGCGAAAGCATGTTCACGACCGAGTCGGAAAAGCGCGAATACGCACTCAAGCCGATGAACTGCCCGGGCCATGTGCTGATTTTCAAGAGCGACTTGCGTAGCTACCGCGACCTGCCGATCCGTTATGGCGAGTTCGGCCAATGCCATCGCAACGAGCCCTCGGGCGCGCTGCACGGGATCATGCGTGTTCGTGGCTTTACGCAGGACGACGGCCACGTCTTTTGCACCGAAGACCAGATCCTCGACGAATGCGTGGCTTACACGGCCAAGTTGCAAAAGGTTTATGCCGACTTCGGTTTTGGCGAGATTTTGTACAAGGTGGCGACGCGCCCCGAGAACCGTGTGGGCGCCGAGGAGTTGTGGGACAAGGCAGAGCACGCCTGCATGGAGGCACTCCGCAGGTCGGGCGTGGACTTCATCATCTCGCCCGGCGACGGCGCCTTTTACGGCCCGAAGATCGAGTACACGCTCAAAGACGCGCTGGGCCGGCAGTGGCAGTGCGGCACGATGCAGGTCGACTTCAACACGGCAGAGCGCCTTGGCGCCGAATACGTGACCGAAACCAGCGGCCGCGCCAGCCCGGTCATGCTGCACCGCGCCATCGTCGGTAGCCTCGAGCGCTTTATCGGCATGCTGATCGAACACCATGCCGGCGCGATGCCCGCCTGGATTGCGCCGGTGCAGGTCGTGGTGCTCAATATCAGCGAAGGGCAGGCGGATTACGCTGCGGAAGTGGCTAAAACGCTGCAGGATCAAGGGGTTAGGGTCCAGCTCGACCTGCACAACGAGAAGATCACGTATAAAATACGCAAGCATTCGTTGCAAAAGCTCCCTTACATCCTGGTCGTAGGCGACAAGGAAAAGGAAGCCGGTGCCGTCGCAGTGCGCGCCCGAGGCAATCAAGACCTCGGTGCAATGTCCCTCGAATCGTTTAAACAACGGCTCTTTCAGGACATTGCCGACAAGCGTTGATTTGTCCCTGAAGCACCCCATCTGCTTCTGGTCAAACGTACCGCTTGTCCGCGAGGGCTGAACGGTGTTCGCTACAGATTCTGTAGCAAATTTTGAAGGATTCTGACCATCGCTACTGCATTTCGCGACCGCCGCCACCGCGAGGAACGCCAACACCGCCTTAACCGGGAAATCATGGCCCCGGAAGTCCGCCTGATCGGCCCGGAAAACGAGCCATTGGGAGTTGTGAGTCTTGTCGAGGCCTTGCGCCTGGCCGGTGAACAAGACGTGGATTTGGTAGAGGTCGTGGCTGCGGCCAACCCGCCGGTCTGTCGACTGATCGAGTACGGAAAATTCAAGTACCACGAACAGAAGAAGGCTGCCGAGGCGAAGTCCAAGCAGAAGGTCATCGAGGTCAAGGAAATCAAGTTCCGGCCCGGTACCGACGATGGTGACTACAACATCAAGATGCGCAATATCAAGCGCTTTCTTGAAGAGGGCGACAAATGCAAGATCACGCTGCGCTTTCGCGGCCGCGAGATCACGCACCAGGAACTCGGTCTGGCTCTTTTGCAGCGTATTCGCGATGAACTGGCTGACCTGATCATGGTCGAGCAGTTTCCGAAGCTTGAAGGCCGCCAGATGATCATGATGATCGCACCCGGCCGCAAGAAGGCGGGAGCACCGGTGAAGCCGGCGGCGGAATCCGTGGCACCCGCAACGGCCTAGGTCCGACCGATTTGAAGTTTTAGCTAGTTGCAGGAATTTCGTGAATGCCGGCGCTGAAAGGCGCAGGCAGCAGCGAGATAAAGAAGTGTCTCGGGGCCAACAAGTTCGTGGAATATCCGCGGCGCCTCACGAGCACAATTAAAGGAGCATTACATGCCCAAAATGAAGACCAAGAGCAGCGCGAAAAAACGTTTCCGCGTTCGTCCAGGTGGCACCGTCAAGCGCGGTCAAGCCTTCAAACGTCACATCCTGACCAAGAAGACCACCAAGAACAAGCGTCACCTTCGTGGTGCAGTCGCAGTGCATGAAACCAACATGGTTTCTGTCGCCGCAATGCTGCCCGGTCGTGGCATTTAACCCAGACGAACAAGGAGTACACACATGCCTCGCGTCAAACGTGGTGTAACGGCTCGCGCCCGCCACAAAAAAGTTCTCGCACTCGCCAAGGGTTTCCGCGGTCGTCGCGGCAATGTCTTCCGCGTCGCCAAACAGGCGGTGATGAAGGCAGGCCAATACGCCTACCGTGATCGCCGTACCAAGAAGCGTGTTTTCCGTCAGTTGTGGATTGCGCGTATCAACGCCGCCTCGCGTGAATTGGGCCTGACCTACAGCCAGTTCGCCAACGGCATCCGCAAGGCCGGCATCGAGATCGACCGCAAGATGCTTGCGGACATCGCAGTGCACGACAAGGCCGCTTTTGCCGGCATCGTGGAGCAGGTCAAGGCCAAGCTGGCCGCTTGATCCTGCACAGCGAACCAGCCGTCCCCCGGGACGGTGGTCCGCACCCACGGTACAAGGGCTGGCGCTTGAAAAAGCTCCAGCCCTTTTTTATTTCCCCGCGCCAAGTAATTCAAGAATTCCATGAACGAGCTGGACACCCTGGTCGACAACGCCCGCACTGCATTTGCGGATGCCAAGGCCCCCGCGGATCTCGAGAACGCCAAGGCACTGTTTCTTGGTAAATCTGGGCGCATCACCGAACTGATGAAGGGCATGGCCCAGCTCGCCGTCGACGAGAAGAAGTCGCGTGGCGCAGCGATCAACATTGCCAAGCAGGCCATTGAGGCTGCACTGACCGAACGTCGGCAGCAACTTGCCGATGCCGAGCTCGACCTGCAACTGAAGGCCGAAGCGCTCGATATCAGCCTGCCGGGCCGACGTCGCACCGGTGGTGGTTTGCATCCGGTGACCCGCACGCTTGAGCGCATCGAAGCGATCTTTTCCAGCATGGGCTTCGACGTGGCCGACGGCCCCGAGATCGAAAGCGACTGGCACAGCTTCACCTCGCTGAACAACCCGCCGAACCATCCGGCGCGGTCGATGCAAGACACCTTCTATGTAGACATCGACGGTGAAGACGGTGTGCCGTACAACCTGCGGCCGCACACCAGCCCGATGCAGGTGCGTTACGCGCACCAGCACATCAAGAAGCACGCTGCACTGTTCGAGGCGGCGGCCAAGGACACCACCGGCACCGTGCACGCACCCGAGATCCGCGTCATCGCGCCGGGCCGTACCTACCGCGTCGACAGCGATGCCACGCATTCGCCGATGTTCCACCAGTGCGAAGGGCTGTGGCTCGGCGCCAATGTGAGCTTCAAGGATTTGAAGGTCGTGTTCACCGACTTCTGCCGTACTTTTTTCGAAACCGACGATCTGGTGTTGCGCTTCAGACCGAGCTTCTTCCCGTTTACCGAACCGAGTGCTGAGATCGATATTCAGTTTCAAACCGGCCCGTTGGCCGGCCGCTGGCTGGAAGTGTCCGGAGCGGGTCAGGTTCATCCGAACGTCGTGCGCAATATGGGACTGGACCCGGAGCGCTACATCGGCTTTGCGTTCGGCATGGGGCCTGACCGGCTCGCGATGCTTCGCTACGGCGTGAACGACTTGCGCCACTTCTTCGACGGCGACCTGCGCTTCTTGTCGCAGTTCCAATAAACAGAAACGAGTACGACGAGATGCAATTCCCCGAGTCCTGGTTGCGCGAGTTCTGCAACCCGCCGCTCAGCAGCGTTGAGCTGGCTGACACGCTCACGATGGGCGGTTTCGAAGTCGAAGAGCGTCGGTCCGCCGCACCTGCCTTCACGAAAATCGTGGTCGGCGAAATCAAGGAAGCGACGCAGCACCCGAACGCCGATCGCTTGAAGGTTTGCCAGGTCGATGTCGGGCAGGGAACCTTGCTCAACATCGTCTGTGGCGCACCCAATGCGCGCGTCGGCATCAAGGTGCCGTGTGCGCTCGTCGGTGCAGAACTGCCGCTTGGTGAAGATGGCAAACCCTTCTTGATCAAGCTCGGCAAGCTGCGTGGCGTGGAGAGCCAAGGCATGCTGTGCTCAGCGCGCGAGCTTCAGCTCAGCGAAGACCACGGCGGTCTTCTCGAACTCTCTGCAGACGCGCCAATTGGCGTCGACGTGCGCGACGTGTTGAAGCTCGACGATGTGCTGCTCACCCTCAAGCTCACACCGAACCTGGCACATGGCCTCAGTGTCTACGGGGTGGCGCGCGAACTGTCTGCATTGACTGGCGTGCCCCTCAAGACGCCGGCGACACCCGCCGTCATGCCGACGCACCACAGCAAGCTCGCAGTGAAGGTCGATGCGCCTGAACTCTGCGGCCGCTTTTCGGGCCGCGTGCTGAAGGGCGTCGACCCTGAAGCCAAGACTCCTGCGTGGATGATCGACCGGCTGGCGCGTTGCGGTCAACGCAGCGTCACGGCGCTGGTCGACATCTCGAACTACGTGATGTTCGAGTACGGGCAACCCACGCACATCTTCGACCTCGACAAGATTCATGGCGGCCTTACCGTGCGTTGGGGTCAACCCGGCGAGCAGCTCAAGCTGCTCAATGGCAACACCGTGACCGTCGACGACAAGGTCGGCGTGATTGCCGATGAGCGCGAAGTCGAATCGCTTGCCGGCATCATGGGCGGCGACGCCACCGCCGTGTCCGACGGCACGCGCAACATCTATGTCGAGGCCGCGTTCTGGTGGCCTGATGCGATCCAGGGGCGCTCGCGCCGCTTCAACTTTTCGACCGATGCCGGTCATCGGTTCGAGCGTGGCGTCGACCCGAGCCGCACCGTGCAGATCATCGAACGCATCACGCAGTTGATCGTTGATATCTGTGGCGGCCAGCCAGGGCCGACCGACGACCAGACCCTGCACCTTCCAGACTTGAAGCCTGTTACCTTGCGCGTTGCACGCGCGGCGCGCGTCATCGGCATGCCGTTGACCCAGGCGCAATGCGTCGATGCGTTGAGCCGACTCGGCTTTGCCTTGATCGAAGGCGACGGCACATTGATCGTCACGCCGCCGCCGCATCGGTTCGATCTTGTCATCGAGGAAGACCTGATCGAAGAGGTCGCGCGCCTCATCGGCTACAACAACCTGCCTACGACTCCGCCGCTCGCGCCAATCACCGCGCGCGTGCAGACCGAGGCGCAGCGCAGCCGCTTCGCGGTGCGGCATCGGCTCGCTTCGTTGGGCTACCAGGAGACCATCAACTTCAGCTTTGTCGAAGCCGATTGGGAGCGTGACCTGGCCGGGAATGCGAACCCGGTGAAGCTGTTGAATCCGATTGCCAGCCAGATGAGCGTGATGCGTTCGTCGTTGCTCGGCTCGCTGTTGCAAGTGCTCAAGTTCAACCTCGACCGCAAGGCGCCGGCCGCACGCGTCTTCGAAATTGGCCGCGTTTTCATGCGTGATGCGTCTGTTGCCACGACCGACACCACCGTCAAAGGCATCCATCAGCCCATGCGCGTCGCGGGTCTCGCCTGGGGCGATGCGCAGGCGGCGCGTTGGGATGCCAAGCCGGCGCGCGCCGACTTCTTCGACGTCAAGGGCGATGTCGAAGCGTTGCTGGCACCCTTGGCGCCGACATTCGAACGCACTGAACATCCGGCGCTGCATCCGGGCCGCGCCGCACGCGTGCTCGTCGATGGAAAAGCGATCGGTGTGGTCGGCGAGTTGCATCCGCGATGGCGTCAGCAATGGGAATTCGCGCAAGCGCCAGTGCTGTTCGAACTCGATCTCGACGCGGTGACCGCGCGCCCCGTTCCGCTCGCCCAACCCGTGCCTAGGCATCAGTCTGTGGAGCGCGATATCGCAGTCGTGGTGGCCGAGGCCGTCAGCTTCGCAGCGTTGTCCGCTGCGATCGATTCGGCATCGACCGGTGGCCTGCTGCGCGACGCCGCATTGTTCGACATCTATCGGCCGCAAGCCGGACGCGACGGCACGGTGCCGGCGTCTCCAGGGCTCGCATCGGGCGAGAAGAGCATGGCGGTTCGCCTGACTTTTCATGACGACAGCGCGACACTCACCGACGAGCAGGTCGACCCGGCGGTACGCGCCATCGTCGATCAACTTTCTGCCAAGCTCGGCGCACGTTTGCGTGGATGATCGACGCCATGGAATTTACGTTTGAAGCGCTCGAAACACCGGCCCTGACCAAGGCGCATCTGGCGGACCTGTTGTTCGAGCAGATCGGCCTCAACAAGCGCGAATCCAAAGACATGGTCGAAGCGTTTTTCGATCTGGTCGCCGGCAGTCTGATCGAAGGCACAGACGTCAAGATCTCGGGCTTCGGCAACTTCCAGATCCGGGTGAAGGCGCCACGGCCCGGCCGCAACCCGCGCACCGGCGAAGCGATTCCGATCGGCGCGCGCCGGGTCGCCACCTTTCATGCGAGCGCCAAGCTCAAAGAGCAGATTCACGGCAGCATCGTCCCTGCCGAAGACGAAAGCAGTGGCGCAAAAGAGGTTGAGTGGAGCGTTGGCGCCGAATAGTTCTTGTGGCTCTGCGTGCACGTGGGGTAACCTCTGAGCTTCCCCCGGCACCGTCTTGATTTCAATGGAGAAAACGCTCCCGCCTATTCCTGTCAAACGCTACTTCACCATTGGTGAAGTCGGCGAACTCTGTGGCGTCAAACCGCACGTGTTGCGCTACTGGGAACAGGAATTCACGCAACTTCGGCCGATGAAGCGTCGCGGTAACCGACGCTATTACCAGCACCACGAGGTGCTCATGATTCGCCGCATCCGCGACCTCCTGTACGACCAGGGTTTCACCATCAGCGGCGCCCGCAACAAGCTGCAGGAACTGGTGCAAAACGAGCGCGACAAGCGCAAAGCCGGCGAGGTGCCGCTGGAGGGCATGGAGGCAGTCGAAATCGATCAGGAAGAGTTCGATGCTGCTGTCGTGCTGCAACAGGCACTCGATACCAACCCGCCCCGACAGGTCGACCGCGCGCAGCTCATCTTGCTGCGCCGTGAGCTATTCGAAATTCGCGAGCTTCTCTCCGTCGGACGTTAAAACGGCCCCGCTATAATTTGAGACTTCGGTGTGTGGCGCAGCCTGGTAGCGCACTTGCATGGGGTGCAAGGGGTCGAAGGTTCGAATCCTTTCACACCGACCAGTATTGACGGGGGTTAGCAGCTTAGTGGTTGCTAACCCCTTTGTCATTTTGGCTTGCCTTGTCCTTGATTTGTCCTAAACCGCTGAGTCTCGACGGCACTTCAACGCCTCGAACAACCGGAGACGTTATGCGCGCCAGCGAAGTTTTCACGCCAAACAAGTTGCCAGACGTGACGTTCATCGACGATCACCTGAAGGAGGCCACCAAGACACTAAGACAGGCGCTGGAAACGGGCGCTGCCGTGGTCTCACTATCCGGGCCTTCGAAATCGGGCAAGACCGTCTTCATTGAGAAGACGCTCGGCAAGGAGAATCTGATTCAGGTGACGGGCGCCGGCGCCGACAGTCCGGCCAAGCTATGGGATCGGGTGTTCGGAATCATTGGGACGCCCACAAGGGGCTCGACCACGGGCGGGAGTGGGTTCACCGGGACGATTGGGGCTAAGGCGGCGACCGGTGTGCCGCTTGTGGTGTCCGGGGAGGCGTCGGCATCTGGCGCGTGGGCCAAGACCGAGGCGACCTCGACCGACTATGCGCCGGACTACCTTCAATTGCTGATCAAGGAGCTTGGCGGCACGGACTTCGTTGTGTTCATCGACGACTTCCATTACATCCCCACCGCCGTGCAGCAGCAGGTCGCGAACGAGATCAAGGAGGCGATTCGTGGCGGCGTCCGGTTCATTTGTGCGGCGGTGCCGTATCACTCTGATGACGTGTTGCGCGCGAACTCCGATTTGCGCGGACGGATATTCAAGCTCGATTTCGATTACTGGTCGGTGCCCAACCTAAAGAAGATCGCCGCGTTGGGCTTCGAAGCGCTGAATGCGACGGCATCGGATGCACTCAGTGAAGCCTTCGCGCGGGAGGCAGCAGGATCGCCGCAATTGATGCAATCGCTGTGCCTCAGTGCGTGCTTCGAACTGGGCTTGGAAGATCGGTCGACCGAGCCCATCACCATTCAGGCGGACCTCGACCTGATTTCGCGAAGCTGTCGCCGCACGATGATGACCACCGACTACTCGTCGACGGTCGAAAAATTGAAAGAGGGGCCGAAGACGCGCGGCACGATCCGCAACTCGCATCGCATGCTCGATGGCACTGTGAAAGACGTGTACCCCATCATCCTTGGCGCGATTGCCGCCAACCCGCCCGAACTCACAATCCGGTATCAAAATCTTCAAGTTCGCATCGTAAGCGTCTGCGAAGGCGACCCGCCCAGCGGATCAAGCGTCACAGGAGCCTGCGTTCACATCTCAGACATCGCCAACGATGCAGAGAACCGGCAGGTCATCGAATGGGACGCGGCAAACGATGTGCTCGATATCCGAGATCCCTACCTTTTATTTTTTCTTCGCTGGGCCGACTGGAAGTAACCGAGCGCCTTACGACAATCCGCTTCGCGCAGGCGCATTCGTCGGTTCACCTTTTCAGCGCCAGCCGTCTCAACATGCGGAGTCGTTTGGCGATCGCTGGTCCCCGTCGCGCTGGTCGAGGCCGCAGTGGTCGACACAGCAGCAGGCATCGAAATTTGGCCAATTCCTCATATTTGATGAATTACTGAACCAGCGAAAGTATGGTCGTTTCGATCGGCCTATCGCTGCCCTGAGCGAGTCGCAGAGTGCACGCATCGAAGCTGGCGAACCTGTGGGCGCATCGATCGGCCGGTAACTTGGCAAATTTGCCGAATTGCTCGCCTGTCAGCCAGACCGGCTCATGAACGGCCGATGTCGTCGCCTAACCTTATGACGGCACTCAGATCAATGGGAGTGCAAGCAAGGTTGAACACGAAACTGGAGGCTGCCGGAAAGGCAAGAAACGGTTCATGTCTGTCTCCTTCGAAGGCTACCTGGAAGGCGCCTAATCTCTGTTTAAGGGGCAGACAATCATTGCGTCAACGTCGACATAATCCAATAGGATGTGCGAAATACAGAACATAGATTCTGCGAATAGCCGACTCTGAAGCAGCCATCGTTGCTACCCCAGAAATGTCGATCGCCTGATCTTGAAAAACGGGTCCAGCGCGTTGCGCGTGGACCCGGCCGCTGGTGCGCTACACAGGATATTGCTGACCCGCCGGTTCGATCGTGATCCACTTCAACTCTGTGAATTCGTCAATCACGGCACGGCCGTCGAAGCGGCCATAGCCACTGTCTTTGGTGCCACCGTAGGGTGCCTGTGCCTCGTTTTGTACCGTCGCTCCATTCACGTGGCACGCGCCGGTGTCGATCTGCAGCGCGACGTTCAACGCGCGCATCACGTCTTTGCAGAAGACGGCTGCCGACAGGCCGTAGGCCGTGTCGTTCGCGGCGGCGATGGCTTCAGCGTCACCATTGACTCGGACGATCGTCGTCACCGGTCCAAACGTTTCTTCGTCGAAGATTTTCATTTGACGTGTCACGTGATCGACGATGGTCGCCGGCATCGTGGCGCCATCGGCACGGCCGCCGCAGGCTAACTTGGCGCCCTTGGCCAGAGCGTCGTCGATGAGAGCGTTCAGTCGAGGGCCGGAGTCCTTGGACATCATCGGTCCGATGACGCACTGCGGATTGGTCATCGGATCACCGCTGGGCAAGTTTCGCGTTTGGGCTGCGAACTTCGCGACGAACTCATCGGCGATGGATTCATCGACAACGATCCGCTCGGTCGACATGCAGATCTGACCTTGGTACAAGAAGGAGCCGAAGACCGCGGCTTTGACAGCGTCGTCGATGTTGGCATCTTTGAGCACTACGAGCGGCGACTTGCCACCGAGTTCCAACAGGCAACGCTTCAGATGAACCGCAGCCTTCTGCGCAATGATGCGTCCGACTTTTGTTGACCCGGTGAAGTTGATGCGCCGTACCGCCTTGTGGGCGATGAGCGCGTCGATCACTTCCGGCGCATCCTGCGGCGCGTTTGTCAGAAAGTTCAACACGCCCGGTGGAAGCCCGGCTTCGACGAGCGCTTCCGCGACGAGCATGTGGGTCCGCGGGCTTGCTTCCGATGCGCGAAACACGACCGCGTTGCCGCACATCAGCGGGTAGGCAATGGCGCGTGCGGCCAAAACGACCGGCCCGTTCCAGGGGACGATGCTCAAGATCACGCCGACTGGTTGACGCACAGTCATCGACAGAGCGCCGGGTTTGTCCGTCGGGATGGTCTCTCCCTGGATTTGCGTTGTCATCGATGCGGCTTCGCGAAACGCGGTTGCGGCAAGGAACACATTGAAGCCTGCCCAGAGCGCCGAGGCGCCGATTTCTGCAGCCATGGTTTCAATGAACTCTGGAGTTTTGCCCTCGAGCGCATCGGCCGCTGTCGGCGCCGGTTGAACTTTGACCCACCCTGCCGGTTGAACTTTGACCCGGGGATGGAAGCCGGCATCGTGGATG